>JBMFPI010000366.1:0-3419 GCA_049969195.1 Armatimonadota bacterium | reverse complement strand
CCTCGGGATTTCACCCCCGACTTAAGAACCCGCCTACGCGCGCTTTACGCCCAGTAAATTCGGACAACGCTCGCCCCCTACGTATTACCGCGGCTGCTGGCACGTAGTTAGCCGGGGCTTATTCGCGGGGTACCGTCACATCCTTCTTCCCCCGCAAAAGACCTTTACATCCCGAAGGACTTCATCGGTCACGCGGCGTCGCTGCGTCAGGCTTTCGCCCATTGCGCAAGATTCCTAATTGCTGCCCCCCGTAGGAGTCTGGGCCGTGTCTCAGTCCCAGTCCGGCTGACCATCCTCTCAGACCAGCTACCCGTCGTCGCCTTGGTGAGCCGTTACCCCACCAACTAGCTGATAGGCCGCAAGCCCATCCTGAAGCGCGATTGCTCGCTTTAGACGCCCCCTCATGCGAGAGAGCGGCCACATGCGGTATTAATCCCCCTTTCGGAGGGCTATCCCCCACTTCAGGGCAGGTTGCTTACGTGTTACGCGACCGTTCGCCGCTAGACTGTCGGAGCAAGCCCCGACAGCCCCGCTCGACTTGCATTTCTTAGGCACGCCGCTAGCGTTCGTCCTGAGCCAGGATCAAACTCTCCATAGGAAAAGTTTTCGGATTAACGAGACATCGCGTCTTCCGCGGCTGCCTCGCACCGAGACTTACTTATGAAGAGTCTCCGCCGCGAGTCAGGCCCGCGGCTACGACCTGTTGTTGAAACTCATACGCACGCTTACACTATCTAGTTTTCAAGGAACGCCTTCCGCCCCCGGGACCGGCTCTGTTCCCGAACGGCAAACTCTATATTACCACAGGCCAAGTCGGCTTGTCAACACTTTTTTTGCACTTTTTGCGTCGACTGACCGACCCGACCGCCCCACCCGACGCAGGATATTCTACACAACGCATTATACCCTTGTCAAGGGGGTTCGGGCACATTTTTTGACGAAAGATCCCTCCAGAAGTTCCGTTTCCCACGGCAGAATTTACCCCGGAAATTTCGTCGCTCAAGCACACGCAACACGGTCGGGCCGGTCTAGCCAAGGCAAGCACTCACGCACGTCAGTCCAGTTTTACGGGCGCGAATGCCCGGGACCTCGTTATCCTGAACTTGACTCAGAATGGATTCCTACGGCGCACGGATGCTGAAACCTGTTCAGCACGACGTGATTCCCGTGGGAACTGAAGAGTCGCACTTACGCTCCCGGACGACCGCGGGCGACAACACCGCGCAGGACGGCACACCAACTCACGCAAACTTTGTCTCCGGCACGGCCGCGCTGTCCTGATAAGCGCGTTCTCTGCGATTCCCCCGATCCAAGAAGCGCCGAATCACCGAAAACGCCGAGTTTGCGTTACATCGCAACCGACCCCTGCTACTCAACGAGGAGCTGCTCGCACCGACCGAACGAAGCATCGAGCACGGGCGGATCAGACGAACTATCCAACTTGCCCTCGCAAATCACGTAGTCGCCGACCGAAAGCGTGCTATCCGATTCCAGCACACGTACAACGCCTGGCGAGCCGTCAGTGATTGCGATCCCATCACAGTCAGCCGACACCACTCTCCCCCACACCCGAAACAGCCGCTCGACCGAACCCTGCACCGTCGTGACCTGGCGCGCGCTGCGCCCGGTAATGCCGTAGACCGCAGTCTCTGCCGGTCGGTAAGGCTCGAACTCGAATCGGCTGAGGATGACCTCGACCTCTTTGCCATCAGTCGGCGGCTGGCCGTTGACCAGGTAGAGGTTGATGTGCACACGCTCGTCCCCGGTAGGCGGGATGAGGCTCGGCTGCCCAAACGTCCAGGCGTGCACAGGTGTGCACTGGCTTGGCGTCGAGCAGTGTCCCTGCACACTCCAGAAGTCCACCCGGCTCGTTGTCCAGGTGAACGCGTGAGTAGAAGTAGCGCACGCGGGCATCTCAAACCGCTCCTTGTTGCCCGGAATGTCGGGCTGAACTATATACTGAGCGTTCGCATTGGCCGCATTGCCCCACCGCGAAAACTCGATGTCGATCTCCCGGTGATTATGCGCGCAGGTGAAATCGCTCCAGACAAACGGGCTGAAGACCACGTTCGGGTCCAGCGCGTTGAGCGGCGAATCCACGTAGAATCGATAGGTGCCGTAGCCGAACCGCAAACTCGAGATGATCTCCGCGCACTGCCACGCGTTGTTACGATGAGTGATCCGCAAATGGAGTCGGCCCTGAGCGTCCAGCCAGACATTGTCGGTCGAACTAGAAAACCAGTTCGGGCCCGGCCCGACTGGCGCGCCGCTTGACTTGACAAACCACTCGATGCCGGACCAGCGTATCACACGCTGACCTGGCCGCACCACCCGGCCGCACGCGACGGCTGCCGACTTGAGGCTCTCCGGAACGCAATCAGCGCCCAGCACACAGTTCGGGTAGCAGGCCGGGTATGCGCTCGCAGGGATCAGATACGCCTCGACTATCGTGGCAGTACTGTCTACCCCGCCGGAGCATATCGACGCGGACCAGTTCCCTTCAGCCCCTATCGTGATCACGCGCGGCTCGCAGTAGGGCTTTGACCACCAGCCCAGACCGGGAATGTAGATCAGCAGCGCCACGCGGTAGTTCGCCGGATTGACGCCGGAGATCCTCCCTTGTGCCGACCCGCAACCCGGAAAGGGTGGAACAGATGTAATCTCCGGCGACGGCGCAGCCAAGCCGGGCGAGGCCGCCCTCAGAGCAACAGCAATCGCAATCAGAGTCAAAACCGGCTCAAGTGCTCTCTTTCCCATTGGCCCCTCCTTGTCCCGAGGTCTATGCCATAGAGTGAAAGCCCACCGCTTCCAGCGATTCTACGCCCTTCAGCTAAGCCGGAAAACCGCCGAAAACGCAACTGGTGCAACTTTCCGGTGCCCGCGATCGAGGCCGGGGAATCTGGGGTGGCCTGCGGTCTCCCGGGTCGGGTTCAAACCTGGCCGATACTGGAGTCTACTATCTGGCCCAGGAAATACCCGGCTGCACCGCTCGCCAGAGCGAAGCACACCATATGGACCAGGGACAGCACGCCGGCACCGGAGACCAGACCGGGCACCAACCCGGCCGCGGCACCCAGGACGGCACCGGCGAGCAGTCCGGCATTCTCGCCGCCGCAGGTCAGTCCAACCCATAACCCTATCGCCCCGCCGTAAAGAGCACCGCCAAGGATTACAATTATGACCCCCAATAAGCTCCATACCGTGACGGGCGCAAAACCGAAGTAGGTACCGACGACGCACATAAACAAGGCGACGACGGGACCGCATGCCGCGCCGTATGCCAGCCCAGACTTCATCATCAACCGCTGCTGCTCAACGATCTTCTGCTGATCCTCGATCTGTCTAGGAGTCCGTCCGAGTATTCCACCGGGCACAGATAAGAATAAAGTCAAGTTTGTTGAGTCAGACAGGCATGGATC
>JBMFPI010000365.1:0-3421 GCA_049969195.1 Armatimonadota bacterium | reverse complement strand
ACGAACTGCACTCGCGCGAACCCCAGGCCTTCGAGTATCCGCTGCGCCTCCCAGGCCCGAAAACTCGTCTTGCAGAAGACGACTATTTCCTTATCCCGCGGGAGTTCGCCAGCTCTCTCGCGCAACTTGCCCAACGGGATGTGGACAACGCGCGCATCCGGGAAAGGCTCCGACTGCACCTCCGCCGGCGTGCGAACGTCCAGAAGGACAAAGTCATTGCCTGCGTCCAGCCGGCTCTTGACCTCGGCCGGGCTGCAGGATTTCGCAAGGCCCGACAGCTTGTTGTCTATCACATTCGCGGCGTGCTGGATTATGTCCACCGCGGAGGAATACGGCGGCGCGTAGCCCAGGTCCAGCCCGGAGACATTCCTGGCGTCTATGCCGAACGTGATCGCGGTTGCCGCCACGTCTATGCGCTTGACCACCTCACCCCGACCGACCGCTTGGATGCCGAGGAGCTTTCCTGTCTTAGAGTGAGCCACCATCTTCAGGATCATCGGTTTCGAGGTCGGATAATAATGCGCACGGTCCGGTCCGGGCGTGAGCGCGGTCACGCACGGGATCCCTAGCCTGGCGCACTCGGTTTCCGAAAGTCCGACCCTGCCGACGTTGAAATCGAACGCCTTGAAAACGACTGTGCCCAACACGCCTTCGAACCTGGTGCTGCCGCCGGTGACGTTGTCGCCGAGTACGCGGCCGTGCTTGTTCGCCGTCGACCCCAGCGGGACGTAGACCGGCTTGCCGGTTATCAGGTGCGGGTTCTCGACACAATCCCCGCCGGCGTATATCGACGGGTCCGAGGTCTGCAGGTATTCGTTGACTTTGATGGCCCCGGTCTCGCCGATCTCCAGCCCGGCGTCCTGCGCGAGCTTGACATTGGGCCGCACCCCGACCGCGAGCAGCACAAGCCCGGCGCTCACGGCCCCTTTGTCCGTGACGACCTGACGAACCGCTCCCTGGTCATCGCCCTCGAATGACGCCACGCGCGTATCGGTGAGCACGGTAACTCCTTTCGACTCAAGGTGCCTCTGCAGGTGCGCGGCAAGCTCAGGGTCTAGGACGGCTGGCACGACGGATTTGAGCATCTCGATCATCGTCACGCAAAGCCCCTGCGATGCCAGGGCCTCCGCCACCTCGACCCCGATCAGCCCCGCGCCGACTATCACCGCCTCCTTGCAGCCGTCGGTTACGGCCTTCTTGATCCCCTCGGCATCGTAAGGGTGATTCAGCCTGAACACGCCCTTAAGGTCGGCGCCCGGGATCGGCGGAATCACTGCGTCCGCGCCGGTTGCGAGCACGAGCCTATCGTATGGGACCTCCGTCTTCTCGCCGGTCTCGAGGGAGACAACCTCAACAGTTTTCCTCTCACGGTCGATGCGCTCTGCGAGCGTGCGGCTCATCACATGCACGTCCTTGACGCTTCGGAAGAAGGTCGCATCTCGCAGTGCTCCCGCGGGCGTCATCATCAGCTCATCGGCCGTCTCGATCTCGCCCCGAATGTAGTAGGGCATCGCGCAGCCCGCGTATGAGAGTAGCTCACCGCGCTCGATGATCGTGATGTCCGCGCTCGGGTCCCGACGCCTTGCGCGAGCGGCGGCCTTGGGCCCGCAGGCCACCCCGCCGATAACCACTATTCGTGTCTCACCCATTTTTCGCCCCCTTGTCCAGCCTGCATACCCCCAGGGGTATGCCGATTGCAATTATACCACCCCGGGGCAAGCTGTCAACCAGGTGCGGGAAGTCTCGATCTTCCATCAGTGCGTGTTTTGGGGCGACTTGGGCTACTTCAAGACGGCAGGCTGCCGGATAGGCTGACTCAGCGAGTCGTTATTGACCGCTTCAGGAAGCCTCGGATTGCCTTTGAGAGTATTCTGGAAGCTGTTCTTGGCTTTTTCAGGCGTGTTTGGCCATCCGCATCCCCTTCTGCCACCTCTAGGCCGTGCTTATTTCGCCTCTTGCGCCACCTGTCAGGCAGGAGATGGAGCCTGTCGCCAGCCATAAGCAAGAGTGCGTATCAGCCCGACGCATCTGAAGTAGCCACTCAAGCGCGGGATGCCCTCGCGAAGCGCGAACGAACAACTGCCTAGCACGCTCTGCAACCCGACCCGACATATCAAGATGCGCGATGCAGCCGATTGCGACAGGTTGCAAGGACGAACTCCCTGTGGGGGCGCCCGCACGGGGCGAGGGCCAGCGTTGGCACGCACATTTGTATCAGATTTTGTTGGCAGAAGCGGCCGTCAAGAACGCATTTTGCTCCCTCGAGGTTATCCGCTCAGCACTGCTGAGGAGGTGAATAAAGTAGCTGATAAAGAATTCCCAATCATTGAGCAGGTGTTGGACATTGCCGAACGTGGCCAGTCACTGGGCGTGATTCTTATCGGCGCGGAGCAATTTATGAGCGCGGTGCACGAGCGGGCTTACGGCAACGCGGCAACTATGGTTGCGGACCGCAGCGGATCGGCTGAGCTGGCGGCGAACGCGTATCGTTTCTTGGATTAAAGCATCAAGATGAATTTGACCCGGTTGAGCAAGGGCGAGCTTCTGCTGAGCCACGCGATCTTCCGCCAGCCGGTAAAGATCGTCTTTCCCAAGCCGGTCTATTTGCAAGAAGGAACGTAAGACCAGTCTGTGGGTTGAGGGCAGGGTCGATTTGACGGCTACCGACCTGTTCTGTAAGCCCGCTCTTACTATGGTGTAGGCTGGGATAGCGTGTCTTGGCCTCAGGTTTCGGCGGCCTGCTGCGTCGGGAACATTTCTGTCATTCTGTAACCGCCGGGCTTAGGCTCCCCTCTTCTCGGACGGACCCGAGTTTCCGAAGAATATCAAACCCTCGCCCCAACCCTCTCCCGTAAATAGGGAGGGAGTGTTATTTCAGGTCGTTGTGAGAAGAGTGTTTCCGGCGATTCTCCCGCCTGGTTAAAGAGCGCCGAGTTGCCGAAAAAGCCGGTTCTACGTTCTATTGCAACAACCTTTTTGTGCAAAATCTCTTCTGGACATAATCCGAAACGTGCGGTTGCCCGGCGCGTAATACTCAGGCATAGTAGCTATACAGAGGCGTAGACCTCAAAGACCTGTTCGGGAAAAAGTAAGTAATGCAAAAAACCGCGTTCGAAACGGGCCAAACTGGGGGACCGAGATGGAGAGAGGCAGGCCCGAAGCACGGCTCTGTTTGTGGCGTAAGAACTGGGTCGTGGTGCCGAAGGTGGGAGTTGAACCCACACGTCCTTGCGGACACATGGTCCTGAACCATGCGCGTCTGCCATTCCGCCACTTCGGCACGCCCCGATTATCGCGTATATTCTAACAGACGGAACTCAAGAGTGTCAACCACAACCTACCGAGGGTAGCGTACCATCCTCTGTGTAAAAAGGTTTTGAGGTAGGTAAGGCGCATCCCTCTTTCTAAGTTGCGGATGAAT
>JBMFPI010000364.1:0-3428 GCA_049969195.1 Armatimonadota bacterium | reverse complement strand
CCATCCTACACTGCCGCTCGACCAAGTCGCGCCATCGTAGCTTCTGTCAAGGTGGGGGCGGTTTGACGCTTACCCTTATTCGGCCCTCACCCCTGCCCTCTCCCGTAAAGGAAGGAGGAGTTCTGTCGTGCCCGTGCTTTGGGACGGTTGGGCACGGGCCTTCCGTCGCAAAGGACGGATTCAAGTTCTTGAGGCGAGCGATCCTGCTGCGCGAACTAGGCTCAGTGGATGCTTGCCGGATAGTTCAACCCAGCCATTCCCGAAGCATGCAAGAAAACGCATCTATCTCAACCGCCTGTCGGCACCCGGTCACTCTTACGAGACTACTCCGCCAGGATCACCGGCACGAACATTCGGGGATCTACCCGACCGCCGAGCCCGCCGCCGAACACCGCCCCGCGCGCCCGCAGGCCGACGGCGAATGTGGTTCCTTTGGCCGGCTTCAGCGGCGTGATCTCATCCCAGGAAAACGCGATTTCGTAAAGCACCGCTGCGCCTTTGCTCCCCGTAGCGAACCGGACGCTACTGCCGGCGCCGGGCTGCTTTGACGGTGGAGCCTGGTTGAGCCTCACTGTGGGGTTCTTCTGGCCCGGTATCATCTCAAACTCGTAGTCGTCTTCCTTGTATCCGCCGCCGGCTGATGCGGCTCCGTCAATCAGCGGATCGAACCCTACAAGGAGGCTGTCGGAAGCGCCCGGGGTATCTGGAGCTGCGGCTGACGTCTCTGGCCCGACCTCGAGTGCGAGATACAGTGCCGACTCGTCATACGCCATCCATCCCTTTCCCCTTGCTTGCGGCTCGGGACCGCTAGATACGAGTGTGAAACCGACGGCGTCCTTCCAGTCCTCGAGCTTGCCGTCAACGGTGATCTTGCCTGACGTCTTCTTAGCAACCAGGGCTACATCGACCGCCTGCCAGTCCTTGCCCTTGCCGCCGACATCTACGAACACGGCGTAGCGGCCCGGAGCGGTGTCTTTCTCGGCGGAGACGTTGAACGCGAACCCTTCCAGCCCTAGCGGATCAATCCTGGTCGTGTATTCGGTCGGCTTCACGACGATGCCCGGGTACGGCGACAGCGTGATCTTGCCTTCGAAAAGCGTCTCAGTGTGGTTTATGACGCTCATCCCAACCTGTTTAGGCCCCTCGCGTGGGTCCAGGATCAGTCGGGACGGGAGTATCGTGATCTCATACTGCGGGGCGGGAATCACGGTAAGCCAGGCGTCGGCGGTATAAGGCTTATCGGCCGCAGCGTATTCGACAGTCGTAACCAGCGTGACCTGCTTGCCGTCAGACTCCGCGGGCAGGGTGACGGTGAAGTTGGCTGCCGCGCTGCCCCCGGCCGGAACCGACGCAGGCGCTTCTCCTTCCTGCTTCCACTCGATGGGGATTTCACGGTCGGCACGCAGCGCCACAGTGAACTTACTCGGCTTAATCTCGTCCTTGCTGGAGTTGGTCAGGGCGAGGGTGAGCTTGTAAGGCTTCTGGGTGATATAGGTGAACACCGGCACATCCGACGTGAGCTGGGCCTGGAGCCTAGTCTCTGGAATCCTGGGCGGGAACGCCCCCAGGAACTCCGCGGTCGGCCTCCCAGGCAAGTAAAAGACCTCGCCGAGCACCCAGTCCGGGTCATAGATGTCGCGCTCGGTGAGTATGTTTCGGTAGTCGCTTGCTATGTCGGTTTGCAGGGCATCCCAGGGGATGTCTGCCGACGCAGCACTCTGGCGTCCGCCCAGAACGAGGATCCGCTTGTTCGGCTCCCCCATTCGAGCCATTACGCGGTGTGCCCCAACGAGCGCAAAAGGATCCAGGCGGCATTCAGTTCCGCCGGCGGCCCGGATTGCGGCGATGTCGAAACTGCCCTTCGCGCCGATCCGGTACAGTATCTCAACCGCGTCCGCCCCGCTTCCATAGGGCTGTTCGGCAATAACAGTGTTGCCCGCGGAGACGGCCTTGATCGCCCTGTAGATGCGCTTGAGAGGTTCGGCAGACGACGCCGCAGGACGTGCCGCGCCTTCGGGCTGGTCCTGCTGTATAGTCCAGGAAAAGTGAGTGATCCCCATCAGGTTTGCGTGCTTGACGAACTCGGTGACGAACGCCTCCGCAAGCTTCCAGTATCGCTCTGGATCGCTGGCTTTGATTCGATCCGCCCAGGCATTGACGAGACCAATCCGACAGATTCTGGTTTTCGCGCTCATGGCGAAGGGCTGGGCGTCAAAGGCGGCAAAGTCGTAGACCGATGCGCCGGTGCCCGGGTCTTTGGGTTCGCAGATTCCCCACTGGACGCTCAGGAAAGCCGCCGTCGCGCCGCTCTTTTCGTAAGCCTCAGCTAGCTCCGGCACGGAAAACGCGTTCTGAGGCGCGATGAACCCAAAAAGCTTGCCGGCCGGCGACGCGAGCGGGCCGTCCGCCTGACAAGCCGCCGACAGAATCACACTCGAGCAGACAAGACCAACCAGACAGATGATTCGCCTCAACTCGTCAACCTCCCATTGTTCTTGTAAGCCCGATTATTGTAACACAGATCGGCAGGGCTGAGGATTCGTTGTGGGGGATTTGTACCCGTGAACGGCCTGATTGACGAAGCTTTCTATGCTGCGGGAATGGCTGGGTTCGACCACCCGGCACGAGCGCATCGGGTTCAATTGCCGCAGCATACGAAAACCCGGCGCCGACTGGTGTGCCCCCTCACCCCCGCCCTCTCCCACGAGAGGAGAGGGAGCTCTCCCTCAGCTTGTTACGGCAAGCGCGTTTCAGGCGATTATCCCGCTTAGCGGAGGAGCGCAAGATCGCTGAAAAGGTCCGGTTTGCGTTCAGGCTCCGCAGCAGCTGCGGGGCTTGGTCGCACGGACGAACGCACTGACGAATGACGCCATCAGTTCAGCAGTTCCTTCCATCCCCAACTCCTGGGCTACTGTATCCGGCACCAGACCGGCAGCGTCCTCCTGTGAGTAGGTCCTAACGATCTCGATATCGGGGTTGGAAAATCCTGCCTGCAGAAGTTTGTGTTTGTATTCATCGATCTGCAGGGCTCCCGCAATGCATCCGGTCCAGAGATCGACGTGCTTCCTGAGTTCTTCGGACATAGACCGGGTCAGAACAATGTCGGCCACTGCAAACCGGCCGCCAGGCTTGAGCACTCTGAACGCTTCCCGCAATACCCGATCCTTGTCTGCGGACAGGTTGATGACGCAGTTGGAGATTACGACATCTACCGAGCAATCCGGCAGCGGAATGTTCTCTATGTCCCCTTTCAGGAACTCGGCGTTTGAGCCTGTCCCAGCCATAGTGGAAAGTTGACTGGTGGCTCGTCTATTCTATGCCGCTTTGTCTTCCTGGTCAACGTGCCGATCAAGCGGGTAGCGTACCATCCTCTGTGTAAAAAGGTTTTGAGGTAGGTAAGGCGCATCCCTCTTTCTAAGTTGCGGATG
>JBMFPI010000363.1:0-3445 GCA_049969195.1 Armatimonadota bacterium | reverse complement strand
GAAGCATGTCGTTCTGATTGGGTCCGACGCCGGACTGATCCGCCTGGCCGCTAAACGCGTCGGCTTTGAATCGATTTCGGAGGCGGGTTCGATGGAAGAAGCCGTCGATAAGGCTCGTTCGGTTGCGGAGCCGGGGGACGTAGTCGTCCTCACGCCGGCCTGCGCGAGTTTCGATATGTTTGAGTCATTCGAACACCGGGGGCGTGTGTTCAAGCATATTGTCAAGTCACTGGGGCATTAGCCGGGCCGCGTACTGTGCTCCGAGCGTATTCGAGCGGGATGGACAAGACAGGCTGTTGCCTTGGGAGCGTTTCCGGCGATTCTTTCGCTTAGTTAAGGAGCGTCAAATCGCCGACACGCCGGATTTGCGTTCCAGCGCAACGACCTCAAGCGGGCTTCCCGGGTGTGCGAGGATGCGTAAGCGGTGTCCCGGAAACGACGAACAGACGGAAGGAAGGGCGGATGAGAAGCATACGAAGGATAGAACCGCCGGATGTCTGGCTTCTGGGCGTTGTTGTGGCACTGGTGGCCGCGGGCGTGCTTCTGGTCTTCGATGCAAGCTACGCCAGGAGCGGCGATCTTAAGGCCTACGGATACGACACTTGGTACTTCGCCAGGCGGCAGATAGCGTACGCGGCCGCCGGGTTGGTGTGTATGTTCGTTGCGTCGATCGTGCCTGTCGAGTTGCTCCGGAAACTGAGCGCGGTCGGGCTGTTCATTGCTTCGGCTTTACTGGTTGCAGTTCTGATTCCCGGCATCGGCTACAAGGTCAACGGGTCCCAAAGCTGGTTCAGGATCGGGCCGTTCTCGTTCCAGCCGTCCGAACTTGCGAAGCTGATGCTGGTGCTGTACCTGGCCAGGGCGCTGGGCCGGCCTAACGTTTTCGCAAGGCGTGCGGAAAGGAAGTGGGCGTGGCCGTTCTGGGCTGCCGCAGGAGTCGTCTTGCTCGTTGTCGCGGAAAGAGATCTGGGGACCGCAGTGGTGCTCTCCGCGATAGCATTCGTGATGTTTGCTGCGGCAGGTGCGAAAAAGCGATGCCTGATTCTGTCGGCGATGTGTGGGGCGGCGGCGGTCTGGCTGCTGATGTGCACCGTGCCGCATTGCAAACCGCGCGTCGATGCGTTCAAGGACCCGTGGGCGCACCGCTATGATAAAGGCTACCAGGTTGTCCATTCCCTGATCGGGTTTGGGACCGGCGGCCTCACCGGTGTCGGACTGGGCAAAGGGCGAGTGAAGGCATACATCCCGGCGGCGTCGACGGACTACATCTATGCAACCGTCGCCGAGGAGACAGGCCTCGTTGGGAGCCTGGTTCTGCTGGGGATGTTTGTCTTGTTTACGCTGCGCGGATTTGCTGTGGCGCGGAAGTGCAGCAGCCTTTATGCATCCCTGGTCGCGAGCGGGATCACTTCCGCCGTGGCTATGCAGGCAATCGTGAATATGGCCGTTGCCACGAACTCAGTCCCCGCAACCGGCCTGCCGCTGCCGTTTATCAGCTACGGCGGATCGTCGATGGTGATTATGCTCACGGGGGTGGGACTGCTGCTCTCGGTATCGAGGCAGGTGAAAGTCGAGCTGGACAACGAGGCAAACGATGAGGATAGTCCTCACGGGCGGTGGAACAGGCGGACACCTGTATCCGGCCGTCAGCGTGGCACAGGCGCTCTGGGAGATAGAGCCCTCGGTCGAGCTATTGTTCGTGGGTAGCTCACACGGGCCGGAGGGTGCGGTCGCCGCCGAGGCCGGCATCCCATTTCAGGCTGTTCCCAGCTCGCCTCTCACCAGGCAGATCTCGGCTCGCAACGCCGTGTCGATGGTGAGGCTTCTTCTGGGGGTCTTTCGGGCGCGGCGCATTCTCCGGAAGTTCGGACCGAATGTTGTTCTGGGCACCGGCGGGTACACGACGGCCGCCGTGCTCGTAGCACAGAAAACTCTTGGAGGCCGTATCGTCATACACGAGCAGAACGTGGTCCCGGGCAGAACTAATCGGCACCTGGCGCGGATAGCTGACCGCGTATGTGTGTCGTTCGAGACTTCTGCCGGATGGTTCCCTGTCGGCAAAGTCGTTGTAACCGGGCTTCCCGTACGCAAAGAGTTCTCGTCTCTGCCTGACAAAAAGGACGCGCGGCGTGCACTTGGGCTGCGAGACGACCTGTTCACACTTCTGGTGGTGGGTGGTAGCCAAGGCGCCCGCAGGCTGAACGAGCTGATAATGGAAGCCTGGCCCTTAATGGACGACGGCTCGACTCAGGTTCTGCATCAGGTCGGTCCGCGCAACGTCGACCAAATCACCTCTTGCTCGGCCGATGGAGCAGCCGGCTTGCGGTATTGCGCCGAAGCCTACGTTAACATGCCGGTTGCTATGGCGGCTGCTGACCTGGTGATCGGCCGAAGCGGGGCATCTACTGTAGCAGAGATTACAGCTTGCGGACTGCCGAGTATACTCGTGCCGTAT
This sequence comes from Armatimonadota bacterium, assembly GCA_049969195.1. Classification (GTDB taxonomy): domain Bacteria; phylum Armatimonadota; class UBA5829; order UBA5829; family UBA5829; genus CALJES01. The sequence continues at coordinate 990 of JBMFPI010000363.1, read as the reverse complement.
CCGCACGCGGTTGCGGACGAGCAGACGGCTAATGCTCGGTACCTGGCGGATCGCGGCGCGGCGCTGGTGTTCCGTGAGCGCACGCTGACGCCGGATACGCTCGCGGGCGCGGTTATCGGGCTGAAAGCGTCGCCCGACAAGCTCGCGGCAATGTCCGAATCAAGCCGGTCGCTGGGAGTTCCTGACGCGGCGCTCAGAGTCGCTCAGGTGGTCCTTGATGTCATAGGTCAATGAAGCATTATCATCTCATCGGAATCGGCGGGGTCAGCATGAGCGCAATTGCGCTGCTGCTCCGCGACGCCGGGCATCTGGTAACTGGCTCCGACCGTCAGTCGAGCGAGATCGTTCGCCGTCTGCAGGAATCCGGGATAAAAGTCGCCATAGGCCACGACGCCCGCAATGTGAAACCGGCTGACGTGGTAGTATACACTGCCGCCATCCCGCAGGACAACCCGGAGATGGTCGAAGCCCGCGCACGGGGAATCCGATTGATCGAACGCGCGGAGATGCTGGGCGCGCTGATGGATACTTACCGGCATCGTGTCGCGGTCTCCGGCGCGCACGGCAAGACGACGACTGTGGCTATGATAGGTGCCATTCTCGAACGTGCCGGGCTGGATCCAACGGTCCTTTTCGGCACTGACCGCGATAATCTTAGACGTGGCGGGCGTTTGGTCATCGTGACCGAGGCGTGCGAAGCGTTCGGGTCTTTTTTGCACATGCGGCCCTCGATTGCCGTCGTCTTGAACATCGACGCCGACCATCTCGACTACTACGGCACGGTTGAGAAGGTCGAGGACGCCTTTCGAAAGTTCGCCGAGCTCGTAGCCGGCGACGGGTGCATAGTCGCCTGCGCCGACGACGACCGGGTCCGCCGCATATTACGCCATCACCTACCGAATCAAAGCGGCGGCAAGGTGAGCGCTTCTCTCGCTGCGAGAGAGGGCGAATCCGGGATCGCTGCTCGCGTCGTCTGGTTTGGGCTTCGTG
>JBMFPI010000362.1:0-3490 GCA_049969195.1 Armatimonadota bacterium | reverse complement strand
GCACGTACAACCTCACGGCATTCAGGGACGGGTTTGAAGCCGCTCCCGAAACCCGGTTGAACCTCAACGGCTCCAGACCGGCCGTGCGCGACTTTGCCCTGCGGTGCGTTGGTTTGATGACGCTGCCCGACGGCCCGCCGGGTGCGAGAGTTGCTCCGGGCTGGAGTTCTACCACGACAAGCGACGCTTATCAGATCGACACCCTGGTCAAACGAACCGGTGCATCCAGCCAATGCATCGACGCGACCGGGGCCCGCGAAAGCATCTGGAACATTACCGGGTATGTTTCCTGCCTGCCGAACGTCGAGTATTCGGCTGAGGTATGGGTCAGAACGGCCGGACTCAGGTTCGACGCAAGGCGCGGCGCGGCAATCAAGATGTCTATGACGGATTCGTTTGCCCGCGAGCTTTCTTCCGCGGAGGTCGCGCTTGGCAGGGATGGCGACTCCGATTGGACGCCATTGCAAGTCGTTATGAAGACGCCGCCGAAGGCCCGACGGATGCGGATAGAACTCATATGCGATGCCGAGGCCGGCTCTGTGTGGTTTGACGACCTTTTTCTGTGGGAGTCAACACGCCCGCTACCCTCGACTCTGTCGATCAGCGGTGCCGCGGCATCCAGATCAATTTCCGGCACGGTCTACGGTCCGGGTGGTGGGCTTCGGGTGCAGAACGCGATGGTGTGGGCGGTCCCGACAGGTAGGTGGGCCTTGACGGACTATCTCGGCGATTTCGAGATCAAGAACCTGCCCGACGGCAACTACCGCGTCTTCGCCGCTGCTTCCGGATTCGATTCGGCCTTCGCAGAGACAGCACCTGCCGGCTCGGCCAATGTCGGGATCGAGCTCAAGCAGAAACATGCTCCTGATGCTCTTGTGAACGGCGACTTCGAAAGTCTTCCGTCACACCCGTGCTGGTTTACGGAATGGCAGCGCTGGGGCACAGTCGAGGGTATCGTCTCAAACGGCTGGCACAAGGGTCTGATTCCAGATGCGTTCCCCGAGGGATTTCAGGCTCACTCGGGCAGGGGGTTCTACGGGGCAGTCGCCGGCTCGAACATCAAAGACGGCATGATCTATCAGACGATCGCGGTCGAGCCGAACGCGCTGTACGAGGTATCGGTATGGAGCATGACGTATCAAACCGATGACGGCAGGCGAGGGGACGTTGCGAACCGGCTCGGCGTCGACCCAATGGGCGGCAGCGACCCGGCTTCGCCTTACGTGATCTGGTCGCCTCTTCGCTCGAGCCAGGGCAGGTGGACTCAGGTCAAGCTGAAAGTGCGTCCCGTCGGCAACCGCCTGACTGTCTACCTGCACCATCAGCAGGTTCACGGGATCACGTTCAACTGCAACTTCTTCGACGACTGCCGCGTGGAAAAGATCGGTCCGCCGGTTGAGACGCTGGACACTGCAGAGTAGGAGCTCAATTTCGGTGTCTTGGGAGTTGATCCGACCAGATCGGATCGCAAATTCCGAAACAACAATATCGGAGGAATGGCATGTTCAGGGATCTTGTCCTGGCAAATCGCAGCTACCGCCGGTTCGCGCAGAGCGAGGTTATCCCGGAATCGGTGCTGAGGGAACTGGTTGACCTGGCTAGGTGCACGCCGTCGGCGGCGAACCTTCAGCCGCTGAGGTATGTGCTGTCGTGCACGCCGGAGCGCAACGACCTGGTGTTCTCGACTCTCTCGTGGGCAGGCTACCTGCCCGATTGGCCTGGTCCGGCAGAGGGCGAGCGGCCCTCGGCGTACATCATAATCCTTACCGACACCGAGATCAGCAAGACCGGCGGTTGCGACCACGGAATCGCCGCGCAGACCATCTGCCTCGGAGCCGTTGAAAAGGGCTACGGCTGCTGTATGTTCGGCTCAATTGATCGGGATGCCCTGCGCTCGCATCTGCAGATTCCCGACCGCTACCATATTCTGCTGGTGATCGCGATTGGGAAACCCATCGAGAAGGTGGTGCTCGAGGAAGTCGGCCCCGACGGGAGCATCAAGTACTATCGCGATGCCGACCAGGTCCACCACGTGCCCAAACGCAGGCTGGAAGATGTGATTCTGAATCTGTAAGCCCGGATTCTCCCGGCGCTCCGGACGCAGGCGTGGCTGTAGAGTACCTGGACTCGGTGCAGGCCTGGATCGGCGGGTAGCTAAACTCCGTCTGCCGTCAAGGGGACGGGAGATAAATAGCCGAACCACTTTACACACTCCAGAAGGAGTGACCTCTCTCCGAAACCGTGCTTGCAAAAGCCGCGGCCGTCTGCTATACTATCTGTGAAACTGATCGGCGTTGCACAGAGAGTGGGTCTAACGCCCACTCTTTTCAGTTTACGAAGGTGAGCCGGGAGAGCCCTCACATATGAACGCAGACTTCCTGGATGCCCTGAGACAGATCGAGAAGGAAAAAGAAATTCCTCTCGAGGTGTTGCTGTCCACGATAGAGTCGGCTCTGGAGACCGCGTACAAGAAGAACTACGCGGCCAGTGGGGATGTTTGTGTACGCGTGACTTCGTCAAAGGGCGGATTTCACGTCTTCTGCGAAAAAGAGGTCGTGGAAAATGTTGGGAACACTCACACTGAAATCAGCCTCCAGGAAGCCAGACAGCACGATCCCAACGCCCAGATCGGCGACGTTATCGAGATAGAGGTCACACCGGAGAATTTCGGGCGAATCGCCGCCCAGACCGCCAAGCAGGTAGTGGTTCAGCGCATCCGGGAGGCCGAGCGGGAACACGTCTACGAGGAGTTCGGCGACCGCGTCGGTGAGGTGCTCACAGGCACGGTCCAGCGCCGCGAGGGTCGGAACGTCTTTGTCAACTTGGGCAAGATCGAAGCAGTACTGCCCCCGGCGGAGCAGGTCCCGACCGAGCCGTACCGCTTCAACGACAGACTCAAGGTCTACGTCCTCGAGGTGAAGAAAACCCCGAAAGGGCCGCAGGTGGTGGTGTCCAGAACTCACCCTAGCCTGATCCGACGTCTGTTTGAGTTGGAGGTTCCGGAGATCGCCGAGGGCGTTGTGACGATCAAGTCGGTTGCAAGGGAGCCGGGAGCGCGGACCAAGGTTGCTGTTCATTCCAACGACGAGAAAGTCGATGCTATGGGCGCCTGCGTCGGACACCGCGGCACAAGGGTGCAGTCCGTCGTGAACGAGCTCTATGGAGAAAAGATCGACATTGTGCGCTGGAACGAGAAAATCGAGAAGTTCATCGCCGAGGCGCTTTCTCCGGCGAAGGCGCTTTCGGTAACGTGCGATGAGGCGACCAAGACCGCCCTCGTCGTCGTCCCGGACAACCAGCTTTCGCTTGCGATCGGGAAGTCCGGCCAAAATGTAAGGCTTGCTGCTCGTTTGACGGGCTGGCGAATTGATATACGCAGCGAGTCGCAGCTCGCCGGAGGTTTGTCCGAAGCCGCATCTGTCGAGTTCACGGAGCCGGCAGCATCAGCCGAACCGGAGATCGAAGTCGAAAACGACGCGGCGGTCGCACA
>JBMFPI010000361.1:0-3498 GCA_049969195.1 Armatimonadota bacterium | reverse complement strand
CCTTGCCAGCGCGTTGCCGATTCTGACGCGGGCTGCGGAAAGCTTGCGCGGGTCCTTTTCGTAGTCCGTCAGGCTGTACACGAGCTTGTCAACCGCTTGCAGCGCCGCTCGGGCCTCGCGGATGAGCTTCGGGTCAGCCCGGGCTGACTCGGCGGCCCTGATCGCGTCACTCAACATATGCAGATAATCGTAATCTTCGACTCCCTCGCGTATCATCTCCCAACGGATGGAGTCCAGCGGGCCCGCGATCAGAGGAGTCTCCGAATGTTTCTTGACGGCCGGGTAAAGCAGGCTCCCGTCGCCATTGCCCAGGTTCTTGCCGTCCGCGTCGTTCATCGTATGCTCCCACGGGCTGCCCACCCAGAACGTGGTCTGCCAGTAGAGCACGCCGGTGACCTTGTACTTCCAGTTCATCCAGTGCAAAATGCGATGATCGATGGCGGGGTAGTCGATAAAGTTGTTCGGGTAGGGATGATGCGGGCCGCAGCAAACGTACCACCACACCTCCTCGCCCTTTTTCTGGCGGGCCTGGCAGATCGGGCGGATATAGGCGTCCAGGACCGGGGTCCAGATATCGACCGCGCCGTAAAGCTCAGGCTCAGGTTGTTCGGTGAGGAGAATCTTGAATCCCGGATCCGCCTTATGCCAGATATCAGCCTCGCGCACAATCGCGGCGTACATATCGGGGTCGGGTTCATCGAAGATGTAGTTATAGCCTTTTTCAAACCAGCCCTTTTCCTTGAGGTGCGCGGCTACGAGTTTGAGAAACTGAATCTTCTCCTCGGCGTAGCCCGGCTCGTCCGCGCGATGCTTCTTCACGGCGCTCATGAACGCGCCGGGAAGGTTGAACGAGTTCATATGCGGCAGAAACAGTTCCGCGCCCTTGTCCCAGTCATCCCAGATTATCTTGACACCATCCGGCGTAGGTTCCGTCCTGTAATCCCAGTAGGCCATCGGGTTGATGGGCGATATGCGATGTTCGAAGAAGTTGCGGTTCGTGAGGATCGCGATCTTGCGCTTGTCTTCCAGGCTGGTCGCGCCGTGCCAGCGGCATAGCGTGTCGTACCAGCAGGCGTAAGCCGTGCGAAGAAAGCTCAGTTTCGGAAGAGCAAAGCTCCAGACGTGCAGCTTGAGCGGTATGTTTACCGGCTCGATTCCATCGGCTTCGACGACGACCGTCCCGCGATAGTCCCCGGCGACGACATCGTCCGTGACGTGAATGGTGAACCAGAGCGCGGTGTTCTTGCCCGCGGGGGCTGTAGTCCTCTCGAACGGCACCAGCGGGTCAGGATACTGCCCCGGGGCGCAATCGGGGCTGGTTGGTGTGACGACCGGGACGGTTTCAACGAGCCTGACGGTGACTTTGTCGGCGGCGATGCGGCCGGGGCCGATGAGATCGGAAACGCTGGCGCGAAGGTTTTTTAGCTCGCGCCTCGGTGTCAGCACGATCTGGAACGGTTCGAACTCATTCCTGGCACAAAAAACTTGGACTTCGCTCCGTCTCTCGCGCGGAACGGGGGCATCGGGCATCACCTTGCACGTCGCGTTGGCCTCCCAGACCTTTCCCCAATCTGAGGATTGCAGGACGGCGCCGACGGACTGCGGAGTCGCCGGCTTTCGCGTCAGCAGATAGCTGCCCAGAAAGACCGGCGGCGTCTTGTCCTCCCTCGCCCACAGATCCAGCCCGATGAGATATTCCTGAGGAAGGCGGACATCGGCTGTAATCTTGAGCGTGCGGCCGGGGAAAAGCTTCACCTGGTTCAGGTCGACCGGCTGGATGCGCCTGGGTGGCTTGACTTCGATGCGAGGCATGAAAGCCGTCAGAGAACTGCCGGTGTTCGAGATGGCGATCCGAACGCGCGCGCCGTCTGTCCCGGAAGCGCTCAGCCCATCCAGAGTGGCCTCCAGGCGGGAAGGCCCTTCTCCGAAGACGACGTTCCCGAATCGCAGAGCGGTTGTGACGCCGCCGATTCGTCTGGTCCACGAGCTCGCCTCCGGAATGCCTTTCTCGTTTCGCGCGAAGTTGGCCCGGATGACGGTTCCATCCTGCATCTTGACTTTGAGCGCGGCCGCAGGAATGAAGAACTCGGCAGTCCACTCCGAGTCCGACTTCGCCGTGGCGCAGTCCCAGTTGATAGCCCAGTCCTTCCTCGGCGTCTCGCCCGCGACCCCAGCCAACTGGTGAAATCGGCCGCCGGCAGTGTCGGCCACAAGCTGGAAGTAACCCTGACGGTCGCAGTCGGAATCGATGTAGACCTCGACGGAGTCGTTTCGCCACACGTATGCCTCGCCTGTCTTGATCTTCGAAATCTCTGGCTCGGCGCAGCGGAAAGCGACATAAAGCCCGGACCTGTCATAGGCGAGGTAGACTTTCGTCTGTTTACGCGGTTTGTCGCCGCCTGTACCGAGCTCAAACCCGCCGATGCTCGGGCCGGCCCTCCAGCAACCGTCGTCGAGCCTGCCGTCGATGCGCGGCGGCTGCGGCGTATAGTGGCAGAATGCTACCGGATCCCGCGTCAGGGTGCTGATCTCGTCGGCCAGGAGGCAGTTCGAAACGATGACCGCGAGCACCGAGCAAATAAAGACAAGTCTGAACATGAGCGTTTCCCCCAAAGAGCGCCCTGCTGGGGCCCTTGTTGCAGGCAGCATTTTCTGTCGCAGGTATCTTAGCCTGGCGAGCCGTCCCGGATCCAGCAGGTTCGGCAGAAAAAATTCTACCGTTGTTTTCGGCATTAGGCCTTGACATACCTCTGCAGATGTAGTATCATCCTACCAGAATATGTAACGAGTCCGCCGACGTCGCTTGTTCGACGCCCGTGGTTCGGCATGTTCACGAATGATATCACGCCGGCAAAAGATAAAGGCTGGGAGAACGGAGCAGAAGGGGTGGTTATGATGCGGAGAAGTGGGTTTACCCTTATTGAGCTGCTGGTTGTGATCGCCATAATCGCGATACTCGCCATGTTGCTCTTCCCTGTTTTCGTGAGGGTCCAGGATAACGCGAAGACCGCCAAATGCGTCGCACACGGTTATGAGCTTTCCAAAGCCTGCTTTATGTACATGGACGAGTGGGACGGACGGTTCCCCAGGCCGTTGAGCGACGCTGAGGTAGCACAACTGGGTCTGGAAAGTCCCGGACCTTACGACTGGCCGGGGACACCGAACATAGTTGAGACCTACTGGCCAGCAGGTATGTCTCAGCTCAGGCAGTATCAGCTCAAGCCTTACGTTAAGAACAAGGATATCTGGATCTGTCCCAGCCCGAAAGGCTATTACACCAGACGTTACGCCTATGGCTATCAGTGCAGTTGGCTGCCCCGGTGGAATGACGATTTTGTAGATGGAGACCTGGGGTTTGTCGAGCCCGCGAAGACACCAAACGGCCAGCCCTGCGGACGCACGATTGCCGAAGTTCAGGCCCTGGAACTCCGAAACCCATATAAGTGCGGCCCCAGAAACCTGCCGCCTTCGAAGAAGATAATGTTTATGTGCTACGCG
>JBMFPI010000360.1:0-3518 GCA_049969195.1 Armatimonadota bacterium | reverse complement strand
ATCCATGCCTGTCTGACTCAACAAACTTGACTTTATTCTTATCTGTGCCCGGTGGAATACTCGGACGGACTCCTAGGCTTGATCCCCTCTGCGATTGTGCGCGGCGCCGGCTCTCGTATGATTTCCTCTTCAAGCACTTCAGAGCCGACCTTTCGACCGTTCTCGTAGACGGTTGCCAGCTTGACCCTGCGCAAACCCGGTCGACCGGGCGAGATTTCCACGGACTTGCCCAGGTACATCTTTGCGCTCGAGACCCTGTGTACGGGCGGCGGAATGCGCTCGACTCGTTCGCGCAGGTCGCGCACAACCACCGTGAGTTTGGCTGGCGCCGGCATCACGCGCCTCACGCGGATTTGATCTCCTATCTGCAGACGGTTCAGATTCTTGCCCGGATTCAGCTCCCAGATATCCTCGAGCTTGAGACCGAAACGGGCCGCAATTTGCCCGGCCAGGTCACCTCGCTTGACGACGTAGATAGCGTCCTGCGGCTGGGCCTGAGGCGTCTCAAAGATGTAAGCCAGAGCCTCTTGCGGCGTCTTGCGATAGATCGCGGGGTCTACCGCCGCAATGTCGACCGCGACCTTCTCCTTGAACTGAGGTTCCTCGGCAAGGTTCTTTGCAAGCTTGCCGAACTTCAATCTGGCGAGGTCAAGCACCTCGCCGGCATCCTTGCGGCTGGCAAGTGCAACAATGGGCTTTCCGTTCACGATAATAGCCCATTTCGGCACCACGGGGGACAATGCTTGCCGAACTGCTCGCATCGCCTTGTGTCGGCTGACCGGCCGCACGTCTCGCGGGGCGCGTGCAATTACTACATCCTCTTTGAACTCAACTTCCGACGGTCTGCATCTGTGCTGTGCCTTGAGTTGCTGCAGGACGTCGCGCGCGTCCTTCTCGGAGCCCAAGCATACCAGCGGCTTGCCGTTTACCACAATGAACGCCTTCGTGTCGACGAACCGTCCGTAGGCCCACCAGCCAATCAACCCCAGGACAACCGCGCCGAATGCCAGGCGTTCAATTAGAAGCTGTCTTCTTAGCTGCAGTATCTGGTATTCCTTGTCCATAGGTCCACCTGCCCTCTGGTAATTATAGCGGTCAGGCAACTGCTGTCAAATCCGGTTTATTGCGCGTATCGTATCAGTCTCGCCGGCGTAAATGTCCGGGGATCTCGTCATCCTGAACTCGATTCAGGATCGATCCCTTCGGCGCCTGGATGCTGAAACAAGTCGGGCATGACGTTATTCCCGCGAAACCGAACTGTCACCATGCGCCGAAAACGCGCCTGTATCGCACACCAGCCTGCGGCCTTCCAGAGGCGTAAAAAAACGGGGCGCCGCCGAACCAGGGGCAGTCAGGAGGCGCGCTCGGCTTGTTTTTAACTCGGCCGCGAGTCGACATCCCGGCGGAGCATAAATCCGAGCGCCGCCGCCAGCTCGTCAGGATCGAACTGACTGCCGACGCAGGTAACGTTCCTGCCCAACTTGTTCAGTTCCTCGCGCTGGCCGCCCCGCACGCCGAGGAAAACCACCGGAATATCGCGCCTGGCGAGGGACTCATAAAAATCTGCCGCCGACATGTCGGGCAGCAGTGCGTCGGCGATGATTGCATCCGGGTTCTCGCTGCTGGCCGCCGTCAGCGCCCTGGTGCCAGTGCGCGAGTTGATTACAGTGCATCTGAGCGTTTCCAGCTTCCAGCGCAGCACTCGAATGCTCTTACCCTCCGGCCCGACCAGCAGGATTTTTCGATGACGCAGCGCAGCCACGTTCGCCGAGTGTTCGCGCAGCTCTTCCCGCCGCTGGCGCCACCTTGTCCAGATCCCGCGCAGAATGTCCAAAAGGCTGCGCGACGGACGCTCTCTCATTGGCAGCTTCCACCGCGCGATGATGACCGCGATAGCCAGCGCAAGGATTACAAGCCCCGCATATCTGAGGATTAGCGCCAACCTTGCCGACATCTCGACAGCCTCAGGTTTCCAGAGCCGCCAGCACTTCCTCGGGAGAACGCTCTCTCAGGTGCTGGAGGGAGTCGCTAGCGATTTTGCCTGGTTGAGCGCGGCGGCCTGCAGCCGTGTAGAACTCGTTCTTTGCTATTCGATCATCCCCGAAATGTGCTCTCGCCCAGTCGCTGTTGAAACCGATTCTTGCGTATCTTGCCAGGAAAGTGTGTCCCCACAGAAAATAAGCGCCGTCGAGGAAGTCCGTGACATAAGGCTGCAGCTCCGGGGCGGAAAAGTTGTCAACAAACGGCAGCCCCAGCTTATTGAGCTCGGTCCCAACGCAAAGCGGGAACCCGATCTCCCGCGCCGCGCGCACGGCCTTGCCCAGGTTTTCCACCTTGATGCGCTTCTCTTCGGGGTTCTTGAGATTCCAGTTGCGTTCCGGGACTATGTTCATCGCCACTACGCCCTTCGACTCCATCAACGCTAGCATCGCCGGCATATCCGCCTCGCCTGGGTTCGTGCCGTCGAGCCAGGTGGCCATCGGCAGGGCTTCCATACCCCGGATCATATCTATTACCGACTCGAGCGTCGGAAACGTATCGGGCGTAGGCGCGACGTATCCGACCCCGCCGAACTTCATCAGCTTCGACCTGATTGTCTCGTGGAGTTTGGGGGTGTCCTCCAGAAGCGCTGCGACCTGTTCCCGGGGCGCATCGAGGGCTCGTGACCAGAACGACTCAAGCCCGGCGCGATCAGCTCCGAAGAGCTCCCGCGCCTTCGCATCATATGCGGCGAGCATATGCCGTTCAGTCGCGTTTCCGAACGGGGTGAGCGGCACGACATCGGCGTCGTAGTCGATCCGGACCGGGTCCAGAAACTCATTGACTCGTTCCATAACACGCAGGTTGCGCTGCCTGGCCATCTCGCGCATCGACCGCAGCAGGCGTGCCGACTCAGTTTCCTCCGGAGGGAGCCGAAAGCAGCCTGCACCCATGAAATACGCGATCCCCGGCTCGTTCGGTGAGCTCATTACCTTGTCCGCATACTCCCGGACGAAAACCCGCGTCTCCAGTGCGACAACAGTCCTCAGGCCGAGTATTTCGCCTGCCGCCAGAAACTCCTCCATACCATCGAGGACATCGAAATCGACTATTCCAGCGGCCAGCAGTCCGTACTTGCGCGACTCCCAGGCGATCCTACTCGGTGACCACCCGTAAGCGTTGAAAGAGAAGAACGTGTGGAAATGCAGGTTGACCTCGTTTCTGACAGGAGGGAATACGATCTCCCCTGACTCCACGCGCGCTGCCAGTCGGGACAGCGCCTGTGCGCGCACCACGGCGTCAAAGCTATTCAGTTGCTCCTCCAGTTCCTGGATTGTCAGCATATCAAAAAGGATACTAAGATCACGGGAAAGAAGCAACCGGTCCCGCGTCCCGGGTATACACAAAGTGCTTGACACGCGGCGTCCTAGGTTCTATAAGGTAAGTTGGGGGTGGAATAATGGCGAGCCTGTCCCGTCGGCAGTGGAAAGCTGAGAGAGCTGGTGGTTCGACTCCGACCGGTTCTGCTAGAATCGGTT
>JBMFPI010000359.1:0-3518 GCA_049969195.1 Armatimonadota bacterium | reverse complement strand
CCGCGGCCGGTGGCAACGGCAACCGCCGTCGGCGTAGCAAGCCCCAGAGCGCAAGGACACGCGATTATCAGCACCGAAACGAAGCTGAGCATCGCGAACCTGATGGACGGCGGCGGCCCCAAGAGATACCACGTCACGAACGCTGCAATGCCGATACATAGTACCGTCGGCACAAAGTAACCTGCTACCCGATCCGCCAGTTTCTGAATCGGAGCTTTGGTGGCCTGCGCCCTGCGCACCAGCGCCACGATCTGTGCCAGCGTAGTATCCCGTCCCACCCGTGTCGCCCTGAAGCTGAAGCTGCCGGTCTTATTGATTGTGCCCCCGGTTACGGTATCTCCCGGCTGCTTCTCCGCGGGCACGCTTTCCCCGGTGACCATCGACTCGTCCACCGCGGAAGACCCGTCAGTCACTTCGCCGTCGACCGGAATCCTCTCGCCCGGTCGGACGATCACGATGTCTCCCGCCTGGACCTGATCGACCGGCACATCTACCTCGCGGCCGTCACGCGCCAAGCGCGCTGTCCTGGGCTGCAGGTCCATCAGCCTTCTGATGGCATCGGAGGTATGGCTGCGTGCCCACGCCTCAAGGAGTTTGCCGGTGAGTATGAGCGTGACTATGACGCAGGCGGTCTCGTAGTAGACGTGCGGTTCGACGCCGTAAAGTCGAAAAGTCCCGGGGAAAAACGTTGCTGCCGCGCTGTAGACAAAAGCTGCGCACGTCCCGACAGCGATCAGGACGTTCATGTCGGCGGCGCGGTTTCTGAGTGCACCCCACGCGCTTGCATAGATGCGCAGGCCCGAGTAGGAAAGCACGGCAGCCGAGAGCGCGAACTCCACATACACCAGGGGCGACGGCGGCATCGCCATCAGCGCCATCGAGATAATGAGAACCGGCACGGTAAGCACCGCGGCGACCGTCAGCCGTCTCGTTAGGTCCGTCAACTCAGCCTGCCCCGTACCGCCCGGCTGCTGCTGCTCATCCAGGATCTCCGTGGCGGTGTAACCGAGCTTGCCTATCTGCGCCGCTATGCGCTCCGCGGTCACGCGCGTCGGGTCGTATACCACCTCGGCGCGCTCGGAGTCGAAATTGGTCGCTACGTCTATGACTCCGTCGGTCCTGCGCAGAACCTTTTCAATGGAAAGCATGCAACTGGGGCAGTGAGTGCCGCCGATAGCGAACTCTGACCGAACGCTCGCAGGCGCCGCCCTCAGACTGCGTCTGTTCTCCCCGAAGAAGAACCATAAAACAAACCCGATGGCCGCGGCTCCTCCCGCCGCCACCGCATAGTCAGCCCACGTCAAAGCAGTTTACCTCTGCCTTTATCATACCCCGTCTGAGACTATTGCGATACCGCGCCATCTGTTACGCAGCCTGCGAGGACACCACGAAAAGCAGACTGAATGCGTCATTGAAAAGCAGCCGTAGTGCTGGATGGATCGGGGTATGTTACCGAGGCTGCGAAGGGATGAATCCTGAATCAAGTTCAGGATGACCTGATCGTGGGCGTTTGCGCATGTAAGACTGAACTGATACCGCCCCGAACGGGTTTGCCGACACACGACCTGCTGTAGTATAATACCAACATCGGAGCGTCGCCCGGCGCTCATTCCGCACGTTCCTGGAGGGGTAAGAGGAGGAACTTGATGTCATCTGAAAAAAAAGTGCCGTTCTACGGCCACGTACGCCAGTACCACAATCTCAAGGCCGAAATTGACAAAGCGATCGTAGACGTCCTGGAGAGTGGGAAATACACAATGGGCCCGACCCTCAAGCGTTTCGAGGCTGAACTGGCCGAGTATATGGGAATGAAACACGCCATCGGCGTGAACTCCGGCACGGATGCCATCTGGCTTGCGCTACTTGCCCTTGGGGTCGGCAAGGGCGACGAGGTCATCACGACCGCCAACACGTTTTTCGCAACAGCTGAGGCAGTGTGGCTCATCGGCGCAACCCCGGTGTTTGTGGATTGCCACCCGCTCACGCGCAACATCGATGTGACCAAGATCGAAGAGAAGATCACGCCCAAGACGAAAGCCATCATCCCGGTGCATCTTTACGGCCAGCCCGCCGAGATGCGCGAGATCCGAAGAATCGCAGACAAGTACAACCTGCTCGTGGTCGAGGACTGCGCCCAGGCGATCGGGTCCCGGGGTGACGATTTCAAGATCGGCGAGCTTTCCGATGCGGTGGCGACCAGCTTCATCACGGCCAAGAACTTGGGCACGTTCGGAGACGGCGGGGCCGTCATCACGAACAGGGACGATCTTGTCGAGCCGATCTTGAGGATGCGTAATCACGGCTCGATACAGCGGTCGGTGCATCGCGTAGGTTGGAACAGCCGGCTGGACGACCTTCACGCCGGAATTCTTTCAGTCAAGCTCAAACACCTTGATGAGTTCAACGACGCGCGAATTCAGGTGGCCAAATGGTACGGCGAGTTTCTGGCTGGCTCGAAGATCAAACTGCCTTACTGCAAGCCCGGGTACAGGCATGTGTACCATCTGTATGTAATCGAGACGCCCGGCCGTGACGACCTGCAGAAGTATCTTGCGGACCACGGGATAACGGCGCTCACGAACTACCCGATCGCGATTCATCAACAGGAGGGGTTCCCGTTCGGCGCCGGAGACCCACATCCGTATCTTCCCGAGACGGAGAAAAACGCTGCCGAGTGTCTGTCGCTGCCGTGCTATCCAGAGCTCACGCGCGACGAGTGCAAGTACGTCGCCGATACGGTGCTGGAGTGGGAGCGCTCGAGGGCGTAAATCCCGCCTGCCGGCCGTGAGATCTCGGATTTTTGCCATCACACGCGACGCGGCCGGCTAGCATCCACGGCGGCGGTTGGTTTGCGCGCCGGCCTCGGCGAATTGGAAGCCGCGAAGAGCTTCTTCTGCACAAGCCGGCGCAATCGGCCTTAGAAAAGGAAACGAATTATGGCAAATACTTATACCGTGGCGATCGCCGGTCTCGGAAAACGAGGCAAGGTGCACGCGGACGTGTTCCACAGGGTTGGGCGGTTCAAGGTAGTCGGGCTTTCCGATGTTGATGAGAGCCGCTACCCGGATGCCGCGGCGCTCTGCGACAATCCGCCGTTCTTCGCCGATACCGGCGAGATGCTCAAGGCTACGAAGCCCGACGTATTTTGCTTCTGCACGCCGCCGGCGGTGCGCCTGCCGATGATCAAGCTCGGCGTCGAGGCCGGCGTCAAGTTGATCGCCTACGAGAAGCCGATGGCCACCAGTATGAACGAGGCCATTGAGATCCGCGACCTCTTGCGCTCGGCGGGGGTCAAGTCCGTCCAGAGCCACCAGCGCAAGTACAACATCCAGTTCCTTAAGTGCAAAGAGGTCGTCGACAGCGGCGCCCTCGGACGGGTTCACACGATCTACGCAACCGGCACGGGCTGGATGATGCACCTGGCCACCCACCTAGCCGACTATATGCGCTGGTTCAACGGTGAGGCGGAAGCTGAGTGGGTCATCGCCCAGGCAGTCGGCCGCGGAAAGCTCACCGAC
>JBMFPI010000358.1:0-3554 GCA_049969195.1 Armatimonadota bacterium | reverse complement strand
GCACGACACCCGCGGGCAGCATCTCTAGGTAACCGGATTTCACGATCTCCGCCCGAACCATTTGCAGGATCTCCTGCATTCTGGGCTCGGTGATGTTGACCAGGAGCTCCCGAGGCAATTCCCGCGGGGCTTCCGCCCCGAGGCTCGTTATCTCGAATGTTTCATCCTCGCCGACCATCTCGGCGCAAGCCGCGCCGGAGGCTATCTTAGTTCTTTCAGCCTCTTCCTGGGAAGCACGCAGGCCGACGGCAATGTCGTTTGTCACGTGGTTGCCACCGACGGGTAGCACCGCCGTATAGTAAATCTCACCCCCCGTGAATACCGCTACGTCGGTCGTTCCCCCGCCAATGTCCACGAGGGCTACTCCGAGATTCTTCTCCGCGTCCATCACGACCGCCTCGCTGGTTGCTATAGGCTCGAGCACGGTCGCATCGACCGACAGACCCGCTCGATGAACGCACTTGATCACGTTGTCCAGAAACGCGCTGGAGCCGGTTACGATGTGCGTCTCGACCTCCAGTCGAGTGCCGGACATTCCGACGGGATCCTTGACGCCGTCCTGTCCGTCCACCACGAAGCCGCGCGGGATGGCGTGAATGATCTCCCGCTCCGGTGGAAGAACGATCACCTTAGAGGCCTCGACGACGCGTTCCACATCGGCCGGAGTCACCTCGTGGTCCGGGCTGGTGATTGCGACAACCCCCCGACTGTTCAACGACGATATGTGCTCGCCGGTAACTCCCACAACGACGGACTTTATCGCAATGCTGCCCGCCATTCGCTGCGTCTTGTCTACAGCTGAGCGTACCGCCTCTGTGGTCGCATCCAAGTCAACGACGACGCCCTTCTTGAGGCCGTCGGACGGCGTAAGGCCTACCCCGATTATGTCTACCGACCAGGCAGCCACGTCAACCTCGGCCAGAACGCTGCAAGTCTTGGTTGTCCCGATATCCAGACCGGCGATATACTCTTTTCGGCTCAAACCTCTTTCCTCCAGCGCATGCTTGTTTGGGTCAGCAGGTATCGGCGGATCAATGACAGGTTCAGGAACACCCTTCCGCCAAGCGCGACCACCGCCGCAAGAAACAGCTCGACACCGATCTGGTCGCCCAGATACGCAAGCGCCGCCGCCAGCACGGTATTCACAATAAAGCCGGAGAAGAAAATATCATCGTGAAACTTGCCCTCGATCCCGGCTCTTATCCCTCCAACAATCGAGTCCAGCCCCGCAAGCGCCGCCAGCGAAAGGTACGGTGCGTAGTTGGCGGGTAGCCCCACGCTGGGCAGCCAGTATATCTGAAATCCTATTGCGAGTCCCAATAACGGAAGCCACATCATGGCGTCTGCGACCGGCCTTTCTCCTGTCTCTGTATGATGGGCCGCGCCCAATTTAGCCTTGTGCTACCCTTATACGCGGGAACAACAAGGTCGGGCTGCTTCTTTACTTCTATCATCTCCAGCAGAAACAGGCCGTCGGCAACCCCACCGGGCAGCGTCAGAGCCTGCTGTAAGTCGTCCGGAGAACCGATTGCCTTGATCACATAGGGCGGCGCAATTTGGACCGAGTTCACCAGAATCACCGGGCCCGCGCACCGGATCGACGAGTTAGCGATCAGCCTCTGCCCGTTGATGGAGATCGCTTCTGCTCCGGCGCTGAAGAGTTCGTTCACCACCGAACGGATGTCATAGTCGTGTATGATGTAATTCTCGATCAGCTCAGGCCGGGTTTCGCTTGCGTCCTTCTTAGGGCTGTCGCGGAGCGTAACTACAACGCCCGGACCGTGCACGGCCACAGTACCGGCGAGAAGCTTCGTCTCGTTTAGAACCCGCTCCATGCTTTCCAGGCCCTGCACGCCCTCGGCCTGTTTCTTCGCGATTTCCTCATACCGAAGCTTGTAGTCAGCGAGGTCCTTTTGTAGTTTGGCGTTTTGTTGTTTGAGGTTGATGAACTCGGTGCGCAGCGCCGGCCACCTGTTGGGTATCCCCTCGGAGACCGCCTGGCGCTGTGTTCTAAGTGCCAGGGCCAAGAGCATACCCAGCACAATACACAGTGCGGTCACCTGGAACACCCAGCCCTTGCTTCTTGTCGGAGTGGTCACACCTGTTGACATCCGAGCTTCCCGCCTGCCGCCACGCTGACTTCTTCACGCCGTTGCCGACCCGCACACAATCTGTAACCGGCCGGCGGCCGCCCACCGCTTTCATTAATGGCGGTATGCTACGAGGCAGACCCCGGCGCACACTTCGGCTTCCACACCGGGGCGCTGGGACAACTGAGGTCGATATAGGCCGCCTCCTTGGCAATCGACGGCCTGCAGGTCAACGTGGCCCGCAGAATGGACATCTTCCGCGCAACGTCATCCGGCTGGCCCAGCTTCACGTAGAATCCGCCGCCCATATTTAAGCACATATCACCCAGGGGGTCAACCGAAATTTTGGCCACCAAAAGCTCGCATTTTCGAGCATACTTCAGCACCTCGACAGCATTAGCCACATCCGCCGAAACGCACTTCTGCCCAAGTTGAACTGGCCCGCACCGAGCAACACTCACAAGCGGCAGTCCTCGAACCGGCCCGTTGGTCCCATGAAACACGAGGCAGTCCGCCTGTATCAGGCAGTATTCGCCGCGCACCTTCAGGACAGCGTCGGCCCTGCGCTCCCGGACGCTGACGCGTAACCCGTCCGGGAACGACCTGGCAAGACTGACCGACTCGACCTCGGGTAGCTTTCGAATAGCCCCGGCGATCGGACCTGTGCGCAGGAGAATGATGTTGCGGCCCAGTGCCACCCTCGCCGCAGATTCCACGCGACATCGGTCCGCAAGCCGTACCCCCTCGATTCGAACCTCTTTCACAAGCAGCATCGGCGTTTGCAAAATGAATGACCCAATGCCGCATGCAAAGGCAGGAATGAAAAACAGGCACAACCAGCACCTGCGACTTAACCTGCGTGTATTGCGCGGCCTCAGCCTGCGATTGCGGGAACGGCCCACCCTGTCAATTCCGGCCGGCGGAGCATATCTCATTTTCGACTTCCCACCTCCAGCGCGTAGTCGATCAGCATATCGAGCAGTCGGCTGAACGGAATTCCCGCGGCTGCGGCAGCGCGCGGTAAGAGACTGGTCGGCGTCATCCCGGGTATCGTGTTGACCTCCAGAACAAACATCCGGTCCTCAGGCCTTGTGCGCGTCGCGTCCGCCGCATAGATAATGTCGGTTCTCGACATCCCGCTGCAGCCCAATGACTTATGTGCCGCGAGAGCAATCCTCTGGGCAGCTTCTGTAGCTTCCTGGCTGATGCGGGCAGGCACTATCTCCTCGGTAGCGCCGGGCGTGTACTTGGCCTCATAGTCATAGAACCCTTTCGCGGGCACAATCTCGACTACAGGCAAAGCGAAAGGGTCGGCGTTCCCCAGCACCCCGACGGTCAACTCCGTACCATCGATGAACCGCTCGACAAGTATCCGGTCATCATAGCGGGCTGCCCGCTCGATTGATCTGTTTAGCCCGGCGGGGCTGTCTACCTTTGTCATACCGATAGTTGATCCCTGGCGGC
>JBMFPI010000357.1:0-3568 GCA_049969195.1 Armatimonadota bacterium | reverse complement strand
CTGACTTGCCAGGAGCTGCCCCCAGGCTGGTACGTTTACCTGAGCCAGGACGTTTTTACGTTGATGCCCGATGAAGAAGCCTATCCCCCGCCGTTTCTCACGATAACTCACAGCGGCTCTCCCTCGATAGGTGATCGTGCTGTCGTCCACGTGCACGCTACCGGCCCCGACGGGTCAATACTGGGCGGATTTACTCTGAACACCTATATTCCGGGGCAAATCTCGCTGGAGCACGCCGATATCGCGGCAACAATCGGCCCTGCCTCGCCAGCGGACCACCTCTGGTCACCCGGTCCGGACCGGGACAATGAGATGCTACAGCTTCGGTTGATGGCGCAAGGAGGGGTTCCGCCGGAGAACATCCGGGTCGACAGCATCACGCTATCGGCGAACGGGACCGGGGACGATCTGGCCGACATTTCCTCGGTAGAGCTTTGGCTCGACGTGAACGGGGACGGAATAGTGCAGAGCCCGGGCGACACCCTGCTCGCAAGCGGGACCTATAGCGCGGATAACGGCTGGGTCAAACTTGCCCCCGCGGCAGGTTATGTGCTGCCGAGCATGATGCCGGTGGACTTCCTGGTCAGCTACACGATGAGCGGGTCCGGGAATGCGGGCGACACATACAGCTTCCAGGTCGTCGATATCGACTCGGTGGGGCTGATGTCCGGTCAACGGGCGGGGCTTGTGGGAGTACCCGTGCCGAGCTGTGAGAAAGCGCGCGCGCCGATACCGACCGGGACGCTGACCGTAAACTCCGGGCTGTATTCCCCTCAAGATCATTGGGGCTTCGCTAACGAAGACAATGTCATGCTCCAGCTCTACCTGGGAGCCGACAAATGGGAGAACCTGAGCCTGTACTCGATCACGCTTGAGGCGAACGGCACTGGCAACGATGCCGCGGACATTGCGTCGGTGAAGGTGTACGAAGACCAGGACGGCAACGGCGCGCTGGACCCTGACGAGCCCCTGCTCGGCAGTGGAACGTATCCCTTCGACAACGGTGCCTGCACAATTGGTCTGGCGAAGACGATTACCAGGTCCCAGGGGATCAACCTGCTGATCGTTTACTCGATGGGCGTGTGCGCCGGCGGGCAGACTTACTGGTTCACCGTGACCGGCATCGGTGCCCTCGGCGCGCTCACCGGAAACGAGGCGAACAAGATCGGCCTACCTCTGACGAGCCCAATCAAGACCATCGGTACAATAATTGCCGGCACAGGTTACAGGCTCGGCGACTGGCAAAAGGAGCCGGACGGCACGCGGGTGCGCCTGGAGGACGTAGTAGTGACCGTCGGGTACAACGTCTTCACCGAGGGCAAGATCTATGTCGAGGAGCCGGACCGCTCGCAGGTGATCATGGTTTACTCGCCGATTTTTGGGCTTTCGTACTCTGAGGGACACATCGTCGACATCGACGGCGTGATCGAGACCGACCCTACCATCTTCGAACGCCGGATCGTGCAGCCGAACGTAACACTTAATGGGTTCGGCGACTGGGTGCCGCCCCTCGGGATGCCGCTGCGCAGCGTCGGAGGCGGAGACTTCGGCCCCTACAAGAGGGGCGTGACGGGCGCTGTGGGCCTGAACAACGTTGGAACGCTGGCCAGGCTGTGGGGCCGCGTGGTCGGCGGAGACGGCTCAACGTTCTTCGAGCTTGACGACGGCTCAGGCAGGCGGCTGTTCGTGGACGTTACAGGCCGTCGCATGGCCATTCTCTGGCCTCCGGCCGCGAGCTACGTAGCCGTTACCGGAGTGATCACGCTGAGGTCGTACGGGGGCGGGCTCGTTCCCGTGCTGACGCCGTGCCTTTTCCCCGAGGTCCTGTGGTGGTAACACTGACTTTGACCCTTCGGCGGTCGAACGCAACCGACGAGTAACCGGGGTGTCAGTGCCCTCTTGCGGGCGCAGACGCTCGGGCCCAGTCATCCTGAACTTGATTCAGGATCTACCCCCGCCGCGTCTGGATGCTGAAAGATGCCCAAACAAGTTCAGCATGACGTGATTCCGGCGGAACTGAAGTGTCTCTGACTGAGGCCTTTCGGCCGGGTGGTGCGAGAGGCAAACTTCTCGTGCTACCTGGCCGGTTCGTTGTTCTCGACGATCGCGCTGTCGCCGATCTCGTTGATGATGGATACGCCCCGAGCGCCGTTGTTTTCCGTAACGATTGCGTGCTTGAGACCTTTTCTCAGGGCCATTGACGGCTCCGGCGTAGCAAACGTGCAGCCTCTGATCTGGAGCTTGCCGCCGTCTGCTTCCACGAGCGGCTTCGTATTCCCCTGTTTGCCGCTCGAAAGATAGCAGTCCGACAGCGACAGATACCCCTGCCCGTGCGCGGCCACGTTCTGAACCGACGGTCCCCAGAAGGCGCAGTTAACAAGACGAACCGATCCGGTACAGGTCTTTTCGATGACAACGGCAACAGGGTCTTCTCCGGCAAACGCGACAAGCTGGGCATTTGTGATGAGCAGGCCCATCGGCTGTATCTGCTCGACCACAATGCATCGCTGGGACCAGTCCGAGCCTATGCCGGAAAACTGGCCGTTGCACGCGCCGCTGGCGGTCTGGATGAACTTATAACCGATCTTGGTTGGAAAAACGAACGTGTTCGTGACGTATTCCCAGTCCGTGCGGCCGAAGACGAACGCCTCCAGGTTCTCGATCATAAACTTGTTGACGATGTCTGGGTTCCCGCCAACCTCCTTCGCCCACCACCAGTGACCGTGAAGTTGGACGTTATCGATTCGGCCGATGTCGGTGCAGGCGTCCACGAATATCCCGCGCCTGAGGGTGCAGCCGTAGACGCTACGGATACGATGACGCACGTTAGGCTCCGGCCCTACTTTTATGCCGTTGTAACTGTTGACCATAGTGACGTTCTCGACGGTGTTATCGAAGCCTTGCAGGTGGAATGTCCACGGGTAAGGGCGAATGTCATTCACCGTCTGCTCGGGGTAATAGATCGTCAAACCCGAAACCGAGCACGAGCTTCCCATCTCGAACAGTGCCGGAGCGTTCTCGTTATCCCGCCCGCCCGTGGCAAGGATGACAGAGCCTACAAGCGGTTCCGAATACTGCGGTGCGGCGGCCGTTCCCCTTATATGTACGCCGGCAGGGACTCTGATACTGCCTTTCACCAGGTACTTGCCGGCCGGTATGTTCACGATTCCGCCTTGTCTTCCGGCTTCGTCGCAGGCTTTCTGAATGGCCGGGGTGTCGTCTGTCGTGCCGTCGGCCTTCGCCCCGAACGATCTCACGTCATAGACTCCTTCCACTGTATTGCCTCCCGCACAGACTCCGGTCGGCGCCGCCCCAAGCAGGCACGACGCCGCAGCGATTACGAAAAAGAGGTTTTCGAACATTTCCTTATTCCTCCAGGTTTTCCTGCCTCCGGCAATCCCACAGCGGGCACGTTGCGATAGAACACAAACCGGACGTTTTCAGCAATTCGACGCTCCTCAACTACGCTGCAGGAGCGCCGATTACGCGCCAACCGCCACAGCCTCAAGCGGGCGAGATCGTGCCGGCGGCGGGTTTGTGCCGTGCTTCATTTATCCACGTACAGCAG
>JBMFPI010000356.1:0-3593 GCA_049969195.1 Armatimonadota bacterium | reverse complement strand
GGAGGTCCTGGGGCATCCCGGTCTACCCGATCCGGTGCTGATCCCTTCGGTGTCCAACTGCAACTACTTCGACCAGACTCGCGCGGGCGGGGGCGAGTTCTATCAGACCCGCTATGTGATGCTGCATGGGGTAGATGTAGTCAGCGGAAGCTGGGCAAACAACTCGCTGTTGACTGTTGCGGATGACACCGGGTCGGTCGGAATGCTTCTTGCTGCGATGGGCGACTTCACGGGTCAGTCGAAGCCGGACGGCAAACTGAACGTGGTCGGCATCTTCGACCAGGAGGATACGACATCGCCCTACACAAGTGGTTACAGGGTGTGGGTCAAGAAGCAGGCCGACGTCGGGCTGGCGCTCGATTACTGCAGACAGGCCCGGGTGCGCGAGGCGGGCGAGGTAGTGGGCCTGGTCGGCAAGGTTGTGTCGCGCGCCTATTCGGGTTACTTCTACATTCAGGACCAGGGGCGCACAGGCGGCGTGCGCGTCGTGAGCTATCGGCCGGTGCAGCCCGGTGACAGGGTGTGCGTCCAGGGGCAGGTCGCCAACGACGGCGCGGAGAAGGTCATCCTGCCGAGATACCTGATCGTCCAGGAGGGCGCCGCTCCTAAGCCTCTCGGTGTGACCAGCCGCGAACTGTGGAACATGGACGGGCTCGACCTGCGCGGTTTGCTGGTGCGGTGCGTATGCACCGTGGGTGCGTACCAGGGCGACGGCATCTATTCGCTGACCGACGATGCCGGAAAGACGATCTATCTTCAGACAGATGGCTCGGTCTCGCTGTCAGGGGGGACGCGTGCCGTGATCAACGCGGTTCTTAGCGAGTCGGAGGGTGTTCCGCTCTTGCTTCTTGCGGCGCAAGCGGATGTTCAGATTCTCTACTGATGTGCAAACCTTTACAGTCACGGCTCTCTAGGTCGGGGTTCACGCTGGTTGAACTGCTGGTGGTGGTCGCCATCATCGCCGTGCTGGCGGCCGTGCTGGCCCCGGCCTACACCAATGCCAAGCTGCGTGCGAAGGTAGCAAGGGTGCACTCCGACCTTCGGCAGATCGGCACGGCGATAGAGGCATATCGCGAGGACTGTAAGGGTCTGCCGCCCGTGAGGGAGTCCTGCATCGAAAACTCCTCGGTGGACTACTACGATCTGCCACGTGAGCTGTACAGGATGCGCTACCTCTCGACCCGGCGCATGTTCGATCCGTTCAACAACGTGCACACCGAAGACGGCACCGACCAGGGCCGGGCTTACAAATACCTCGCCATCGGGTGGGGGTACAGCAACAACAGCAAATCCACCTTTGCAATGTGGATACCCAAGGACTACCCGATCAGCAACGAACCCTGCGCCCTTTACTATATAAGCAGGGGCCAAACATACCGCTACCCTGAAAAAAAGCCGTGTCAGGCGCCGGTGCAGTGGGCTGTGTGGAGCGTTGGGCCCGCCGGCGATCCGGGTTGGCAAGAAGCCGGTATGCGGAAACTGCCGGTTCCAAAGCAGGAGTGGTATCCCGCAAACCCGAAAGGGATAATCGTTAGGCTAAGCGACGGCAGGATGTCGCCGTGAGGGCGCGCTAGCCGCAGCGAACGGTGAGCCTGAGCCGGGCTTGTGGTGGCCCGGCCGGCGGACTGCAAGATGAGATACTCGGCACGCGATCTGGCTTTAGGTGGGCTTTTCGGCGCAACAGGCGTCGCCTTGCCGATTGTGTTCCACGCGGTCGGTCTCGGAAAGGCGTTTCTGCCGATGCACCTGCCGGTGCTGGTGTGCGGGCTCCTTATATCGCCGACGGTGGCGTTCGCGGTGGGGGTCGTGACGCCGCTGGTTTCCTCTGTCCTGACCGGTATGC
This sequence comes from Armatimonadota bacterium, assembly GCA_049969195.1. GTDB lineage: Bacteria > Armatimonadota > UBA5829 > UBA5829 > UBA5829 > CALJES01. Next base: position 1,750 of record JBMFPI010000356.1, on the reverse strand, counting down.
CCCCGCTGGTGCCCACAGCGGTATTGATGACGCTAGAGGTGGGCACGCTGGCGGCTGCGGCAGGTGTTTGCCGCGGAAAGCTGCGGCTGCCAGTGGTCGCCTCGGTGGTCGTCGCAATCGTTGCGGCGAGAGTCGTGGGAGGCCTGGAGCTTCTCGCGGTTGCTCCGCTGATGGGTATGAAGCAAAGCATACCGGTCTATCTGACCCAATCGGTTGTTATGAGCTTGCCCGGGATCGTGCTGCAGTTGGTGGCCGCTCCCCTGGCCGTCGCAGCGGTAGACCGTATGGCTCACCCGGAACGCACCTGGGGCGGGACCGAGCAATCTCAGGAGAGACTATGAAACCCTTTACCGACCTGAACCTTGCGAGATCTTATCATGGCCACCTGGGGCCGTATCTGATCATCGGGATCAAGATGGGAAACCGCGCACTGGCCGAGCTTGAGCCGGAGTCCTGTTTCCGGCTGACCGCCGACGTGCACTGTCCGGAGTCTCCTCCGCCATCGTGTGTGATCGACGGCATTCAGCTCTCGACGGGCTGCACGATGGGTAAAAGAAACATCCGGCACACCGTTGTGCCCGATGGGGTTCGGGCCATATTTACGAACACAACCACAGGCAGATCAATCGCGCTGGAGGCTAGGGAGGATTTCGTTCGGAAGGCTTCCGTGTGGCTGAAAGACTTCGGGGACGAGAAGGCGTCGCAGATGTGCTGGGAGACTCCCGACGACGAGGTCTTTGTGGTGTGCGAGACTTGACGGCATCCCGGGCCGCGCTAGTCCTGCGGGTTCACCCCTGCGTCCGCGTTTACTGCACGATCATTCTGCTGGTCGCAGCCATGCTCGCTCCCTCGCCGCAACGACTCATAGCCACGGGCGCGATCATCGCGGCGCTTGCTGTGCTGTCCGGAGTCGGGTGGCGAAGGGCTGCCTGGGGCGCGGTCCCGGTGGCATCCCTGGTCGGAGGGGTTGCGATCCTGTCGGCGATGTCTGGGATGCGCTCGTCGGAGTTTCAGCTTGGGCGTGTCGCGATTTTTGCCGGGCGATGCTACCTTGCTTATCTCGCGACCGCCTCGCTTCTCGCAAGCACTCACTACTCGGAAACCATTCGGAGCCTCGATGCGATCAGGGTACCCGCCCTGTTTACTGCGGTCGCGGGGAGCATTTGCAGGTGGTTTTACGTGGTGTCGTCGGAGGTCACGAGCGCAAACACCGCGCGCGTTCTGCGCGGCGGCGATTGTAAAGGTAGAGTGGCGCAGGCGGGCGATCTCGCTCGGCTTTCGGCTTCGATGATGGCCAGGTCGTTCCTGCGGGCAGAGCGGGTCGCTGCGGCAATGGAGTGCAGGGGATTCTGCGGCAGGCTCGTAAGGCTGCCGGGCGTGCCGCTGCGCGCGAGAGATCTGGCAGTGCTTCCCGCGCTGGTTGCTGGCATTGCCGGGATATGGGCGGCTCTGCCGTGACGAACCAGACCGCAATCGAAGTCTCGAATTTGAGCGTTTGGTACCCTGACGGCCGTCTGGCGCTCGATGGCGTGTCGTTTGCGGTCGGCGTCGGCGAGTCCGTCGCTATCCTGGGCGCGAACGGCGCGGGGAAGAGCACGCTATTGATGGCGCTGGTAGGCGCTCTGCCGGCGAGTGGTGAGATCCGATACGGGGATCTGACACTCTCGCGGGCTACGCTCCAGGCTGTCCGGCGCAAGGTCCAGTTAGTCTTCCAGGATCCGAACGATCAGCTCTTTATGCCGTTGGTGCG
>JBMFPI010000355.1:0-3595 GCA_049969195.1 Armatimonadota bacterium | reverse complement strand
CACGCACTCAGCAATGGAGACAGTATGAACCAGCAGCAAACACCTCGCAAGGTGCGGATGGTTTGACGGTTACATAGGACCCAGACCCGGCGTTTTCGGCGATTCGACGTTCCGCGATTAAGCAAGAGAATCGCCGAAAACGCCCGTATGACAACAGCTTGGTCTGATGCCTGTCGACTCGGTTAGCTTCTCGGGTTCGTGTAACATGATGCATCATGCGTCGCGCGTTCAGCAATTTCGACGTGCCTGATGTTTTTCTTGGTGCCGCCGTGAGATGCTGCGCGTCGGAAACCAGCGACGAGCGCACGCAACTTGCTTCACGGCTTTGCCGACCTTCGACACCTCCGGTCGGTAAACGACGCGATCAGGGTGAGAATCAGGCCGGCCGAGCAGACCGAGGCCGCGACGCGGAATGCCGCGGCGTAGCCTCCTGATCCCTGGGCGAATCTTGCCGCGACATACGGCCCCGCGAGACCGGCGACGCTGAACGCCGAGAACAAGAGCGCGTAGTTGACCGCCGCGTTCGTTTCCCCGAAGGAGTCCGCGCAGAGCGATGGGAACGTGCCCAGGTAACCTCCAAAACACAGTCCTATCACGATTACGGCGGCTATCAGAGTTTCCCTGTCGGTTGCCAGTTGTGGGAGAAGTAGCATGGCGATCATTGTCACCAGAAACATCAGTGCCAGTGAGGGCAGACGTCCAATCCTATCCGAGACAGCGCCCCACGTCACCCGGCCTGCGGCGTTGGCGAGTCCCAGTAGTGATACTACGCCGGCAGACGCGGCCTTGCTCAGATGGGTTAGCTCCTGCGCGATTGTGGCGGCCTGGCTTATGACCATCAGCCCCGAGAACACGCCGGACGCGTAGAGTGTGTAGAGAAGCCAGAACCTGGGTCGTGCGAGCATCTCGGTCCACCGCAGGTCACGATCGGAACTCTGACGCAGTTCCTCGCGCGGCGCGAAATCCGCGGGAGGGTTTCTCATCACCAGCGACGCCAGAGCCAGAACGAGAAAGAATGTTATCCCCAGCACACGGAACATCCCCAGCACTCCGAGGCCGGGCTGCTGCAGAAGCCACTGCGCAAACGGCGCGATGATGGCTGTCCCGAACCCGAGTGCGCCGACGGTAAGTCCCGAGGCCATACCTCTTCGATCGGGAAACCATCGCACCGACACCGCAATCACCGCGCCATAGGACGATCCGTTACCCAGCGACATCATCACGCCGAACGTCATATAAAGCCACGTGAGCGACCGTGCGTACCCGGCAAGGAACGCTCCCAGCCCCATCAGAAGCGCTCCCAACGCGACCGCGGTTCGTGGGCTGCCTTTATCCACGATTCTGCCGGACATTAACATTCCCACCGGCAGGAATGCCAGGGTAAGCGAAAAAGCCAGTGCCCACTGCTGCTCCGTGCATCCGAGATGCTCCATCATCGGCCGTTTGAATACGCTTGACGCGTACGCCGCCCCGCTAACCAGGTTGGCGAATACGCACGCGGCAAGAATGAACCAACGATTCCTGTCGGGATTCATAGGGATAGGTTACACTAGACCGACAACAAAGGGCAACCGCCGGCTGATTGCGCCCGCAGTTGTTGCGGTAGAACGCAAACACAGCGTTCTCGGGTATCAGTTCAGTCGTGCGGGTCCAAACGTTCCGGATGCCGTCGTCCTGAACTTGATTCAGGATCGATCCTTTCGAGGTCAGGATGCTGAAACAAGCTCAGCATGACATAATTTGCGCGGAACCGAGCTGTCTGGTTCTCGGGGACTTGGCGGTTCCCAACTAAGTAAGAGAATCGCCGAAAACGCGCCCATCGCACCAGCCCAGAGCAGAACTCCCTCTCCCTTTTTGCGGGAGAGGGTGGGGGTGAGGGTTCGCGATGCTTCGGGAAGTCAGGCCAATCCGCTGCATGGTTAGGCTTTATCCGGAATGATTGCTTCGCGATGATGCGGGGACCGAGCTCCCTTGCTTCCCTGTGACAGGTTCAAAGGTTTGAGCCGTCTTCGTGGCGAACTAATAACCGATACTCGCGCTGCTGGCGAAAATCACAGGGGCTGTCTGGGACCTTGTTCCGCGGTGCGTTTGCTTGCCTCAAGATGCCCAGGACTGTCGCTCGCTGTGCGGCTTGCAGTACACCGTGGGCACCTAGCGCGGTCAGCGGCCTGTGAGGTATCTGTTCCGTTCGGGACGGGCAAACGCAAAGAAGCCCGTCAGCCTCAGCTTGATTCGGGATCCATCTATTCGCCGGCTGGATGCTGAAACAGGTTCACTACGGCGCGATTCCTGCGGAACTGAACCGTCCCCCTGTTAGTTGGGCGGACGAGCCGGAGGCAATCGCCTCTGATCGCAGGAGCGGTGCAGGAGGAGAGTTAGTATGGCTGACATGCTTGTAAGTCTGCTCAAGGTCGCCGACGACCGCGAGCTTGTCGCTCGGCTGGAGTCTGACGGCATCATAATACGCCGCCCAAACAACTACGAGCGGTCATTGGTTCGTTCTTTTATCCTCGAGAACTTCTCCCCTGCGTGGGCCGACGAAGTTGAGGCCGCTTTTTCGAGTCATCCCGTAACTTGCTTCATAGCCACGCACGAAAAGAAGATCATCGGCTTCGCCGCTTACGAATGCACGCGCCGCGGCTTTTTTGGGCCGATGGGAGTCAGTCCTGCTCAGCGCGGCAAGGGAATTGGCAAGGCCCTCCTTCTCGCCTCCCTGCGCGCTATGCTCGAACTTGGCTACGCTTATGCCATCATCGGTGGTGTCGGACCGACCGAGTTCTACGCCTCGTGCGCCGGTGCTATCCCCATCCCGGACAGCACCCCGGGAGTCTACACGGACATGCTCGAGCGCCAATAGCTGGCTGTTGCCGCTGGTCTCAGGAGCGTTTGGGTTTGTTGCAAGAGCCTCCAGGCTGTTGCTACATGCGCGTTTTCGGCGATTCTCTTGCTCAATTGAGGAGCGCCGAATCGCCGAAAACTTCGGGTTTGTGTTCTATTGCAATAGCCTCACTCGCTATTAGTAGCTTTCTGCATCGTTTTGTGAGATTTCGCACTCAAGTTTCGGTCGGAAAGGGTCGATAATCTAATTGACTCCCGGTTCTTAGCCGGGACACACGCATCTATGACTAAAGGTAACCCGCAAGTGAACTTCAAGCGTCGGCTCGTGTTCTATCTTAGCGGTATCGCATTCGCCACAGTTTCATACACGTTTGGTCTCTGGGCTTTTGCAGTGGAGTCGGCAAGTTGCGGGATACCGACACATACCGGAAAGTTACCGGCAACCTCGTCGGGTCCTTCCAGAGCCATCAGATCACATTTTTTGCCTGGGAAGTGATCTGCGTGGCTATTGCCTTGGCTATCGGCTACCTGTTTGAACGCGAGGTCTCCCACCGGCAGAAAGCCGAGGAGCAGGCCAACATCGACGGTTTAACCGGTGTCTACAACCATCGCTTTTTCCAAGAGCGTCTGGCGGCCGAGGTAGACCGTGCGAGCCGATTCCGCAGGGTTGTGTCGCTAATTAGTAACCGTCAAACCATCCGCACCTTGCGAGGTGTTTGCTGCTGGTTCATACTGTCTCCATTGCTGAGTGTGTGGA
>JBMFPI010000354.1:0-3601 GCA_049969195.1 Armatimonadota bacterium | reverse complement strand
GTTGTGTTTCTCGATGACGGTCGGTTGGAGCGTTGGAGCTATCGAACAAGCGGGCGGAGCGGTCAATAAAGCCGTTCGTGATAGGCTGGAAGAACCGGCTTTTAGCGAACACCCCGCGCGGGGCGAGGACAAGCCCCGTTATCTGCAGCCTGGTCGAAACGGCAAGTGAGAACGGCCTGAACCCCCTTGACTACCTCCGGTTCGCGCTGGAGCGGCTCAGGTTCATCGACTCTGCAACCGATCTGAGGGAAAGCTCCGAAGTCATCGACTCGCTGCTGCCGTGGAGCGAATCCGTCAAGTCCGCCCTGCAACCCCAGCCGCCACCGCCACTCGACCAAGCCGGGCTGTCGTAGCGTCTGTCAAGGCAGGGGCGGTTTGACGCTTATCTTGTTTCTGCATCCAGGCTCGGAAGGGACGGATACCGAATCGAGTTCGGGATGCCAAGGTCCCAGGCGTTCGTGGTTGAAAGGCTGAACTGATGCCGCCGCGTCTCCGTACTTGACCTGTCCGGTCGTGCGAGAATAGAATGGCCTAGCAAGCATACCGACTCAGACTAAACTCGCCACAACGCAACCGGTCAGGACAAGATGAAGCCACTGTCAACAACGAAGGTCGGCGAGCCGTACGAATTGCTGGGGAAACGGCTGGTTTTCACCAACTGGTACTACATTCGGCCGGGGACGTTTCGTTGGCGGGACACCGAGGGGCATGCCCTTGGGCTTTCTGACGTCGTCGACCCTCTGAGCGCACACTTTCACCGGTACGATGTCCCGATGGGCATCCGGTTAACGGCCCTGAAAGCGAAACATTTCGGACCGCTAGCAACAGACCTGGGATGCGTGATACAGGACGGCGGCGTTTATCGCTCGTGGTCCGGCGAGCGGTATCTGGAGTCTGACGACGGCTACAACTGGCGCAGCAGGCCGATCAACAGGTCGCCCGGCATGGTGTTCAAGGATCCATCCGCGCCGACATCTGAGCGCTACAAGGGCGTGTATCTGGCAGATGCGACGCCTGAGCAGTTCACAAACTACAAGAAAGCCCGCCCGGGCGATTGGCAGTGGCTGGCGACCGCTGCCGACCCGGGCCGCGTCCACGCAATACACGGTGTTGTTTCGCCGGACGGGCTCAATTGGGAGCTGCTTCCCGCCCCCGTAAGCGTCGAACACAGCGATACGCATGTAGTCGCGTATTATGACCAGCGGCTGGAAAAGTACGTGATGTATACCCGCAACTATCCGGCAGGCCCCAGATCCGAAAGAGTGCCATACGAAGAGTTCCGCGTCTGGGAGGCTACCCGCCGCTCAATCGGCCGCACCGACACCGACGACTTCAGGCGATTCCCAATCTCCGAGGTCGTACTCGAGCCCACACCCGACATGGCCCCCTCCGATATGCTCTACGCCAATGGCCGGACTGCCATCCCCGGCGCGCCGGATCACCACCTGATGTTTGCGTCGATCTGGCACAGCGCAATGAACGATACTACCAGCACCGCTGTGGCGTCCAGCCACGACGGCAAGATCTGGCACTGGGTGCCGGGCCCCAGAGTTATCGAAACCGCTTCTTTCGGCGAATGGGACGGCGGATGCATATTTGTGTTGCCCAATCTCGTCGAGCTTCCCAGCGGCGACTTTGCCTTGCCTTATTTCGCGACCAACGTTCCACACAAGTACCCGCGGGGACAGCTCAAGTCGGGCACGGGCTACGCGATCTGGCCGAAAGGTCGGGTTGTAGCACTCGAAGCGCCTGAATACGGCGAGTTTGCTACCGTAGCCTTGGTGCCGCCGGGCAGAAAGCTCAAGGTCAACGCGGCTACAAACCTGGCCGGCAGCATATCCGTAGAGGTAGCACACTGGGACTACAGCCCTGTCAGGAACCGGTCTTTCGCGGATTGCATCCCTTTGCGCGGGGATCTGTTCTGGAAGATGGTAACGTGGAAGTCCGGCGAGGATCTCGGGCACAAAGATGGGGACTGCGTTATTCTGCGGTTCAGGATGCACAGCGCAAGCATATTCGGATTGGAGTTTGAGTGATGGCTGACAGCGGAATTGACCGACGCGGATTTCTGCAGATCGCTGCGGCCGGAGCGGCCGCTTCATTGATCAACACAACCTCGCCGGAGGCATCTGCTATGGCTGATTCCATGGCTAAGGAATCTCGAACGGGGGCTATCTTTTGCTACGGCTACCACGAGGCGCCGTATAAACTCGAACCGGGCCCGCATCTGTTCATCGACTGGCGCTACGTCGACCCTGGCCGCGTGCGGTGGACTACCACCAGCGGCGAAACGCCGCTCTTTGCGCACGAAGAAGTCAAGGACGTCCACGGCGTTCTCGAAAGGGTCCCATACGGTCTCAGGCTCGTTCCACAAGAGCCCGAGAAAATCGGCCCAGTCATTCGCAGCGACCGCGACTGGGAGTTCATGATCTACGCCCACACGCTGCTGGACCTCGGCGGCAAGTACGGGCTTTGGTATGAAGCTCTGCCGCCTAAGCAGGCAGGTCCGAACGGCCTGCTGTGTTACGCGGAATCCGACGACGGGATCAACTGGACCAAGCCGAACCTCGGGCTTATCGAGTTTCGAGGCAGCAAAGCGAACAATATAGTGATCGACGCGTCAAAGTGCCCTTACGGCTCGTTCCACGGCAACTCCGTGTTCATCGACCCGGCGGCGCCACCCCAAGAGCGTTTCAAAGTTATCTACTACTCGGAGAACGTGCCCGATGAGATCATAGCTCAACTCAAGCGCGAGCGCCCGGAAAGTGTCGACCCGTTCGGTGAGTCACGCAAAGGCGGCGTTTTCTACGGCACCTCGCCCGACGGACTCCACTGGACCCTGCACGACAAGATCCTTTTCGGTCACGTGTGCGACACCCAGACCACCGCATACTACGATCGATTCCTGAGACGCTACGTGCTGTTCACACGCAGCTTCCAGTTGAACAGGCGGTCGATTGCCAGGGCCGAAACAGCTGACATAACACGCTGGCCCGTGCCGGAAGTCTTGCTATGGTCGCCGGTTGAAGGCGACCCAAGCTGCGATCTATACCTCAACAGCAAGACCATCTATCCGGGTACGTACACTATGCACCTGATGTTCCCCACTATCTACAAGCGGCGGGCTGACAACACCGTCATTCGAATGGCGAGCAGCCCGGACAGCATCGCCTGGCAGTGGCTGCCGGGAGAGGTTCTGCAAACAGGAGCCGAAGGTGAGTGGGACGGCGGGTGCGTATTTCCAGGATGCGGACTCGCTGAGATCCCCGGTGATCGGGTCGCGCTGCCGATCGCCGGATATGAGTACCCCCACAAGTACCCCAGATTCGGCAGGGTAGGACAGTTCGGTCTCGCGGTGTGGAAGAAGGAGCGTCTCGTCGCGCTTCAGGCGGACGAGGAAGCGGAGTTCTGGACGCCGGCGATGAACTTTCCCGGAGACAACCTGTATCTCAACTTGGACGTGAAACGCGCCGGATACATCAGAGTCGAAGTGGTCGGAGCGGAAGGTCAGACGCTTAACGATTGCGATCCGCTCTTCGGAAACGCTCTGAAGAAGCCGGTCACCTGGAGAGGCAATCCTTCCATGGGGCTCGGAACGGAC
>JBMFPI010000353.1:0-3670 GCA_049969195.1 Armatimonadota bacterium | reverse complement strand
CCGCCAGTTCCTCGGGCGTGTAAGGATGACGGCTGCCGCCTGCCGGGATCCACAAGCTCTTCGCGGCCGCGCCGTCCGACCCCAGATCAAACGCCATAAACCCCAACTCTTCATCCACCGGCGCCACTACTGCAGCCCCAGCACCGTCGCCGAAAAGTACGCAGGTAGTGCGATCAGTCCAGTTGGTAACGCTGGAGAGCAGGTCCGCGCCGATAACGAGCACGTGCTCGTACATTCCGCTCCTGACGAACGCGTCCGCCGCGGCGAGCCCGTAAACGAACCCCGAGCACCCTGCAGCTAAATCGAACGCAGGCGTGCCGGGGCATCCAAGCGCGTCCTGGACGATGCAAGCGGTAGCCGGCAGCGGTGTGTCCCCGGTAAATGTAGCGAGTATAATCAGATCGATGTCCTCGGGCTTCAGACCGGCCCTTTGGATAGCGGATCGTCCGGCTTTCACCGCGAAGTCCGACGTAGCCTCTCCTTCGCTTGCGATCCGCCGCTCAACAATACCAGTCATCGTTCGGATCCATTCGTCCGACGTATCGACCATCTTCTCCAGATCGTAGTTCGTGAGCACCCTATCCGGCACGGCCGAGCCGACGCCGATGATGCCCGCCTTCCTGGTAAAACTCATCCATTACCTCCAGGGTTTGCCAGTAGTTGTGCGGTCGAAGCCGCTGGTCAGTCACAGAGGCGGCTGCGGTAGAACACAAACCAAGCGTCTTCGGCCATTCGCCGCCCTTCAGCCTAGCGGGAGATTCGCCGAAAACGCGCCTATTGCAACAACGTGCGCGACGATCTTGCCGGGTGTGTCGTGCTGATCGCGGCGGGTCGTTTCGAGGCTTTGCTGAGACTTCTCACTCCACTCGGGATTCCGGGCGCGGCAGCAAGCGCTTGAAACGACCCGCCGGCCTCGCAACGCTCTCGCGATTACGCGCCGAGCGCGTCGCGGATCGCCCTGACGACGCCGCCTTCGACCGCTTCCCTGGCGGCCCTTACCGCATTGGCGACCGCGTTCGCCCTACTGCGGCCGTGCCCGATTATGCACACGCCGTTAAGGCCCAAAAGCGGTGCTCCGCCGTACTCGCTATAGTCCAGCCGCCGCTTGATACGCCTGACGAGCGGCATAAGAAGCAAGATCGGGATCCTGTTCAGGGGGTGAGTGCGCACATCTTCCTGAATAAGCTCCATAACGTGCTCAACCAGCCCCTCGGCGGCCTTCAGGGCAACATTTCCCGTAAAACCGTCGGTCACCACAACATCCGCCACGCTCGAGAAAAGGTGCCGGCCCTCAACGTTGCCGACGAAGTTGATGGGCAGTTTTTCGAGCTCCTCGTGGGCGGCGCGTGTGAGTTCGTTGCCCTTGCACTTCTCTTCGCCTATCGACAGCAGGGCGACGCGCGGCCGGGCAATCGAAAGGACCTTCTCGGCGTAGATGCTGCCCATCATAGCAAACTGTTTGAGGTTCTCGACCGTACAGTCCGCTACGGCGCCCGCGTCCAGCAGGATCGTCGGACCGGTTTTTCCAGGCCACACAGTGGCGATCGCTGGGCGATCTATGCCGCTGATCCGGCCGAGCTTGAGCGTGGCGACGGCCATTGCCGCTGCGGTGTTCCCGAGGCTGACCATCGCGTCGGCTTCCCCGCTTGCAACCATCGAGGCTGCCACCACAACCGAGGCGTCTTTCTTGGTGCGGACGGCATCTACTTCCTCGTCCATGCCGATCACTTCTGCGGCATGTCGGATCGTCACCCTTGCGGGATTGGCCCCTGCAGATGCCACGAATCGCTTGATCCTGGCCTCGTCACCGACCAGGACTGCGTCTACTTCGTGTAGCCTGCAGCCCTGGACTACCCCCTTGACTATTTCCGCAGGCGCATAGTCGCCGCCCATCGCATCGACGGCTATTCTCATGCGCGAGTCCTATTCGGATCCCTTCTTCGACTTCTCCTTGACCGTGAGCACCATTCGCCCTTTGTAGAAGCCGCACGATGGGCAGGCGTGATGAGGCATCGTCGGCTCATGACAGCGCGGGCACTCGGACACTGTCGGCACGCTGAGTTTGTAGTGCGTCCGTCTGAGCCGGGTCCGCTGATTTGAGTGTCTTCTTTTCGGTAACGCCATTCAAGTTTCCTCGTTCTCTTGTTCTTCTGCCAACTGCGCCAGCGCCTCGAACGGGCCGGGTTCGATATCGGACGGGCAGTTGCAGGGTCCGTCGTTAAGGTTTTTTCCGCAGTGCACACAAAGCCCCCTACACTCCTCCGAGCACAGAGGCTTGATCGGCACCGCGACAAGTATGCTTTGACGCAAGAGCTCCGTCAAATCGAAAATACCGTCTACGAAGAGCGGCTCGATCTCTTCCTCGGCGAACTCATCTTCCTCTGATTCCGGGCAAGGCTGGATCGCATGTCCGGGGATCGGAAGCTCTTCCTCTATCGGGATGTCCATCTGCATACGATATCTGGACAGGCATCGCGAGCAGTCGAGTTCGATGGTGGCGTGAAAGTATCCTCGCGTGACTATATGTCGTCCGCTGTTTGTAAACGCCACATCGCCCGCTATCGACGACACACACGTGAGCGCGCCCCCGAGCGATTCCATAGCGGGCTCTTCTATGTGATAGCGTATTTGCTTGCCCGAATGGGCAACGATTTCCGTCAGGTCGAGTTTCATCTTAAACGAAAGTCCGGGTTCCCCGGCGGCGACAGTTCAGTTCCGCGGGAATCACGTCATGCTGAACCTGACTTGTTTCAGCATCCAGCCGTCCCAGGGATCGTTCCTGAATCAAGTTCCGGATGAGGGGGGCCTCGGCGTTTGCGCTCGCAAAGCCGAAGTGATACCCCGCCCGTCTTCAGCACACTCCCCGCACTTCCGACTCTTTGGCCCCGGCCTCGGTCCTGCCCACCACCCGCGCCGTCTCGCGTGCGATCATGCGCTCCTCGTTGGTCGGGATGACCAGCACGCGCACACGGCTCTCCGGTGTGCTGACGTCAGCCTGGCCCTCAGCGGCCCGGTTCCTTTCAGAGTCTATCTCGACGCCAAGGAACTCCAGACCCTTGCAGGCGCTCTCTCTGATCGGGGCCGAGTTCTCGCCGATCCCGCCGGTAAAGACGATTGCATCCAGCCCGCCCATAGCGGCTGCGTACGCGCCTATATACTTCTTTATTCTATAACAGAAGATGTCCAGCGCAAGTCTAGCCAGTTTGTTGCCTTCGGCCGCCGCCGCCTGAACGTCGCGCATATCGCTGGAGACACCTGACAGCCCCAGCAAACCGCTGCGCTTGTTGATCAGGTCGTCGATCTCATCCGGCGATGCCTTAAGCTCGCGCGCGAGATACAGCAGTATCGCCGGGTCGAGGTCGCCGCTGCGCGTGCCCATCACGAGGCCCTCCGCCGGCGTCATGCCCATGCTCGTGTCGACTACCCTTCCACCGACAACAGCCGTCATCGAGCAGCCGTTGCCGAGGTGGCAGGTGATGATGCGTGTCGAACCGGGGTCCTGTCCCCGGTCCTCCAGCATCTTGAGAGCTTGTCCGGTCACGTATCTGTGCGAGGTGCCGTGGAACCCGTATCGCCTGACGCCGTAGTCGGTGTAGTACTTGTAAGGCAGGGCGTAGATGTAGGCGAAATCCGGCATCGTCGCGTGAAAGGCCGTGTCGAAGACCGCGAC
>JBMFPI010000352.1:0-3681 GCA_049969195.1 Armatimonadota bacterium | reverse complement strand
CATATTGACCAGGAGGGCAAAGCGGCATAGAATAGACGAGCCACCAGTCAACTTTCCACTATGGCTGGGACAGGCTCTGGCGACTACTTCTTGTTCTTTGGAAATGGGCAATACGCAAACCGAGGCTGTGAGGCGATAGCCAAGTCATCCATACGGATGATACGGAAACACTTCCCGGGCGTCCGCATATATAACGGCAACGAGCGGGCCGACTACGACCAGCAGGACGAGACGGAACCAGACGTGACTCATCTCGATTGTCCTTGTTACAACCTCAACCGGCGCCTGCGGTTCACAACTTTGTTGTTTCGCAAGACTGGCATCCTAATCGATCCGACGTATCCGAGCCGTGTGATCCGCTCATTTGCGCCCGGGAGCAAGGCAGTCCTGAGCATGGGAGGAGACCTCTACGGGCTGAGCCACGAACCGGAGGTGTTGATTCAGTACGTCCTGGCGGGTGAAACTGCGCTCAAGTCGCGCAGGCCGCTCGTCATATGGTGTGCCACGATCGGGAATATGGACGCCGACCAGAGGCTGAAAAAACTTGCCATGGACCATTTTCGCCGTTGTTCGCTCATCCTGGTACGCGATAAGGCAAGCGTAGACTATCTGGCCGCCAACGATATTCGCGACAACGTCAGGCTCGTCGCTGATCCCGCGTTCGTGCTGGAGCCTGAGGAACCTCGCATTCCGCTCACCCATCGCGAGCCGCTGCAGGAAACTATAGGATTCAATCTGGCCGCCTCATATGGATGGATCGGAAAGTTGGGCAGCTACCGGGATATGATAAGGCTCGGCGCCGACTGCGTGGAGAGCATTATCCGAAAGACCAAGAGGCCGGTTATCCTCGTCCCACATGTTGTGGCGTTTCCTGAAGATACCTTTCAGAACGACACACTATTCCTGCAACTGGTCCGGGAAGCGCTCGCGGCACGCGGACTAGATGTGCCACTGCTGCCCTCTTCGTTGAGATCCTGGGAGATCAAGTGGGTTCTGGGGCAACTGTACGCCTATGTCGGCTCTCGCTGGCATTCGACGGTCGCGGCTCTGGGTTCGGGGACGCCGACCGTCTCAATCGGTTTTAGCGAAAAAGCGCCGGCCCTCAACGATCTGCTTCTGGGGCATACCCGGTTTGTGATCCACTGCAGTCAGCTCACAAGCGGCCGGCTGCAAGAGGTCCTAGAAGAACTGCTGGAATCACGCGAAACCACACGTCGCACCCTTCAAGAAAAACTCCCCTACGTGCGCGCGCTGGCGGAGAGCGCAGGGGAACACCTGAAAAACCTCCTGACAGGTTGATGCTGGCAACAATAGCCGGATTGGCTCAGGCTCCCGTCGCCGCTTTCTTCCCAGGTAGTCGGGGCACCGCTACGCCCTGATAAGAGCGCTGGTAATGGAAGTAGCCACTTGAGTCCTCGCGCCTGACCTTGTTCAGCACCGCTCCCAGCAGCCGAACTCCGACCGACTCCAGCCTGGCCTTCAGCTCGGTCTCGCTACCGCGTGGGACGCGGCCCGCCGAATGCACGACCACCGCAGCCCCTACCTGAGCGGCGACAAGCACGGGATCGGGAAACGCCACTCCTGCGGGGGTATCGTATATTACAAAGTCCGCGACCTGCTTGACTTGATCTGCGAACTCCTTCATCTCGGGAGACTTGAGCAGCTTAACGGGGTTGGCGGGAATCGGTCCCGACGGAACCAGCAGCAGACCCTGCACTCTGGTGGCAGCCAGCACGTCTTCCAACGTCGCCCCGCCGCTGAGGAGGTTCGTTAGGCCGACCTTGTTGTCCACCCCGAAGATCAGGTGCTGAGCCGGCTGTCTGAGGTCAGCGTCCACAAGAATCACCCTTGCCCCTTCGCGCGCAAGGGCCACCGCGAGGTTCGAGGAAGTTACGCTCCGGCCGACGTCAGGCTCCGCGCTCACGACGACAAACGAGTTGACACCCTCGTTCTGGCTAGCTATCCACAGGTTCGACGTGAGCATCTGGTAGGCAACGTCCATAATCTCGGGGCACTTCTGCCGGGGCAGCGAATGCGCCCGCGCTCCCGGCACAGCCGCGTAGACGGGAAGCCCGAGCAGCTTCTCGGCATCCTGGGTTGTCTTAATGGTGTTATCTGTGTAATGCAGAAGCAACGCGACACCGATCCCCAATATGGGGCTGAGGATGAGTGCCAGTATCAGCTTGAGCACCTGACGCTTGCTAACGGGAAACACGTAGGCCGGGTCAATGGTCTTGAGCGCTCGTTCATCCTTGGCCTGCTGTTCCGTGATCCTCGCCTCGTCGAGTTTGGCACGCATTAGCCCGTACGTCTGGGTCGCAGCTTTCACGTCGGTGTCGAGCTCGGCCAGCTTCGCTTCTTTTTCCGGGAGCTTGCTGATCTCCTGACGCACCTCAGCCAGGACTGCGTTCATGGCCTGCCGCCTTGCGTTGGCTCCAACTTCGTCGACCTTGGACGTGATCCATCGGTCGATCGCGTTAATGCGGTTCGGGTTCTTGGCGAGCCCTACGGAGGCGACGTAGGTTTCCTGAGTCTTGCGCAGCTCCGCCTTGATGTCCGCGATTCGGGCCTCGACATCCACCACCGCCGGGTGATTGGGCAGCCGCCTTTGCTGGCCGGGGCCGCCTGAAAGCATTGCAGCCTTCTCGGTTTCGAGCTTGATAAGCTGGTTGCTGAGCTCTTGCCAGAGGGGATCGCGCGCTGTTTGCTTGCTCGCCACTTGCCAGTCAGGGAGCTTTGCCAGGTCCTGTTCGAGCCGTGCTGCGCTGGCTCTCGCCGACTCGTAGAGTGCTGTCGCGGTAGCCAGGTCTCTCTTGGCCTCGACCATGCGCTGGACGACAGCCTGGCTGGACAACTGAATGTCCACTATCTCGTTCTGCTCTTTAAACTTTCTCAGGGCCTCCTGCGCCCTGATCATATCACGGCGAGTTGTCTCTAGTTGGGCTTCGATGAATTCGCGGCTCTGCCTGACGGCGGCGTTGTTCAGCTCGTCGTAAGCGTTCTTGAAGGATGCGGCGACCACATCGGCTGCGTTCCTTGCCTCGATCGGGTCGGGCAGTGTGACTTCGATGGCGAGGATGTTGGTATCACGCACGGGGGTGACCTGCGTCGCGGCGTATATCTCTTCGGGTGTGTACTTTGACCCCAGATCCCGAAGAGTCTCGACCGCATCCTGCATAACCTTATTGCTTGTAGCGATGCTCGCGAGGTTAGACAGGCGCAGCTGGACATCCATCATAACAGTCGGCATGTCAGGGAACGGAGAGACGCCCTCCTTTGACATACCCCTGATCTCCATGACAGTAGTGCGCCCGGTGTACATCTGCGGAGAGGTCGCGTTGTGAAGAGCGACCGTGCCGACGCAGACGAGCATCCCCAGCACTATCAGCCAGCGCCTCCGTCGAATTATTCTGTAATAACGCCAGAATTCCACGAACGCCTCCCTGCACGCCTAGAATATGCCATACCGACGGACGTAGCCGATGTTGACGAGCGTGCTCAGAATCTCAGATATTCTTCTCCAGTCCGGCTTCTTGGTCTCAGGCACGTATACGACGTCACCGGGCTTGAGTACAATATCTTGAGTTATGTCGCCCCCGTCGAGGACCTTGGCCAGATTGCACGTTATCACTTGAGGCTTTGCGGGATCTCCTCGCGCTACGCGTGTTGCCCTGACCGAAC
>JBMFPI010000351.1:0-3688 GCA_049969195.1 Armatimonadota bacterium | reverse complement strand
GCGATGGCGGTGGCTGATCTTTTCCACCTGCTGGATTATGCTTCCCACGCGCGTCCAACGATCGCTGTTTTCGTGTGAAAAAGCTCCAGGTCTAGCCTCCCTGATCCGCGAGATTAGGTTCTTGATGCCTTCGCCGCTAAGCGCACAAGTCGCCACCACGGGAACGCCGAGCAAGTTTTCCAGGGCTTGGACATCGATTTGTATGCCCTTGTGCCGTGCGTCGTCGAACATATTGAGAGCCACGATCATCGGCTTACCAGATTTCAGCAGGCCGAGAGTGAGATACAGGTTGCGTTCGAGATTGGTGGCGTCTACCACGTTGATTAGGACATCTCCCTCGGCCAGCATCTCGGTGGCCACTTCCTCGGCTTTGCTGGTAGGTTCAAGACTGTAAGTTCCGGGGACGTCGATTACCTCGGCCAGTTCATCGCCGAGTCTCAGCCTCCCTTTTGTAAACTCGACAGTCGTGCCCGGATAGTTGGAGGCGATGACGTTCGCGCCGGTCAAACGGGAAAACACCACGCTCTTGCCCACATTGGCGTTACCGACCAAAAGGAGGCGCTTCATTGCTGCACCTCCACCAGGATTCGCCCAGCGATGCCGTAGCCCAGGGCCAATTCGGCTCTACCGACCTGAATCGTGACCGGTCCACGCAGAAGCTGGGCGCTCCTTTTGGTTATCGTCACTCCGAGACGGATGCCCATCACCTCGAGACGACGAGCCAGACCGTACCCGGCGTTGATCTGAACGACTATACCGGTTTGACCCTGTCTCATATCGGCGGTGCTGATGATCAATGAACCCCTCCGTTTCAGAACGCAAACTCGCGCCCAAGGTTGATGTAAACAGATTCGTTGCCGCCGCCGTTCTCGTGTATGAGACCTACCATCAGGCCCCACGTCTGGTTTCGGCCAAATGTCAGGTTGAAGCCGTATGAGTAGGCCCGCTCATCACCTGACATCCAGTCGGCCATCAAAGTGAGACAGTCGGTTGCCGCGTATTCGACACCTAGCATCGGCCGCCACTTCTCGTCGAAGTAGTCTGTGCCCAGATGCGCTCGCAGCGGAGAAGTGTCCGTCGAGCATACCAGGTATGGATTCCACTTGTTACCGCGAAAACCGATACCATTGATCCCAAGAGCAGCAGAGATATTTCGATGCGCCCCAAGTCGCTTCTTCACAAAAAATGCCCCATCGTGAAAAGTGCACGGCGGTCCGTCATAACCCAATTCGATACCTGCCCGAAGTCCAACACAGCTCTCAAACGTGGAGTTGCCGATGTACTCTCCGCTCTCGGCAGGCAAGGCAGTGGCAATATCCAGATACACATGGCCAGGTTCGATTACATCAGCCGTCGGAATCTGGATAAGCGCACACGGCGCGCACAAGCAGGGGCTAACGCAGCAATGGAGAAGCCCAGCGAGCGCAACTATCCTGCCCAGGCCCGCAGCCGTCCCGGCAGTTCTGCAGATACTAATCACCAAATCATCCTCCTTGCAGACAGCTTCCTCGCGAGACGGGGAGTCGGTTGCATGCGACAATGATGCGACTCCGTCGCAACTGCTGGCAAAAAAAGAGAGCCATGCTATCCGGCATCTTGACATTCTGGGCAAAGCCCAGCCACCTCTATTCTGATAGACTCCACATCGAACCCGGTTTCTTGTCTGATCTCGGCCTCCAGCTTGTCCACAAGCCCACTTTCAAGCTCAACTATTCCGGCGCACTTCCTGCAGCCGATGTGTATGTGTGCTTTCTGCCGCTTAAGCTCGTAGTGATGCTCAGCTCCGTCAAGGTGCAAAAGGTCAAGCTCTTCAATAAGCCCCTCCGCCTTGAGCAGCGAGAGGGTCCGGTAAACCGTTGCTCGATCTATCCGCTCGTCTTTCTCACGGGCAAGACGCAACAGGTCGCTTGGGTGCAGATGTCCCTGGGCCTTTTCTATCAGGTCAATAAGGAAACGCCTCTGTTTAGTGAGGCGAATACCTCGACCGGAGAGCCTGGACGCCAATGTAGACTTATCAGCGATGCTTGCCATCGACCGGTACACCTGCGACAAGATTGCAACTACACTTAGAATAGCAGGTCCCGGCATGGGTTGTCAAGCATCCGATTGTGCGTTGCGTTCAGAGCAATCGATTGGGGATCACAGGAGATGTTAGCTCGACAGGGCGGTTGCTCAAACTGCGAATCGATTCGTGAACTGCAGAGCACGAAGCTAGTGCTCCATCGCCTGATCCAGCTTGGCCGCGAGCACGTTTTTGGGTTGGACTCCCACGGCACGATCAATCGGCTCGCCACCCTTGAACAGAATCAGCGTCGGTATTCCACGAATGCCGTAGCGTGCGGCGATCTCTTGATTCTCATCCGTGTTCAGCTTGACCACTTTCACCTTACCCGCGTAATCTTGCGCAAGCTGATCCAGTGTCGGCGCCATCATCTTGCACGGGCCGCACCACGGCGCCCAGAAGTCAACCAAAACCGGTTCCTTGGATTGCAGCACCTCGCGGTCAAAAGTTGCCGCAGATACTGCTGCTGCACTACTCATGTTCTCTACTCCCTTCGATTCAGTATCAGCATCTTCCGGTGCTGGAACCGGTGCGACTCCGTGCGATACTTGAGGCTCGGAGACCCGGTTTCCGGATCTTGTCACGTAGTATACGACCGTCAGACAGCCCACTGCCGTCAGCAGAACCAATATGTACGTGTATCTACCTTTGAGAAGCCTGTTGAACATAGCACTCTCTTCATAAGACTACAGCCCGATGATTGGAGCGCCGATGGCGGACCAGACTGGCGTGCTTAACCCGAATTGCGGTTACCACCTCCCTCTGCCGCGCCCTCGGCCGATGCCGCATCCCATTCTGCCGCCGCGAACGAAAAATGGTCTTGCACCCAGATATGCCGAGCCTGTCCACATATTGGCGAACCGGCTAAGCGGCCTGAATGTGCTAAAGCGGTATGCGGGGTTGTACTGGAAGTTGTACCGTCCGAAAGTCGGGTTCGGCAGGACGCAGAATCCTCTTCCCCCGCCGGTCATTGGTCCCTGTCCCGCTGGTCCTGTACCGTCGAATCCTGGCATGTTCTTCACCTCCAATCGACGTACTGCTATTGTGGAAGATACGCTGTGGCCTCCGCATCGCAGAGGTCACTAGGTGTAACTTACATCTACATAATAACGGCCTTCATAGTGTTTGTCAAGTAATGACGTGACCGTGCCGTAAAGGCGGTTGCGATAGAACTGGACGGTGGGAATGGCGGATTGAGAGCCACTATTTGCCCAGGTTTACGGAACGTTACCCATTTTGTTGATTTCTTCCTCCACTTCCTTTGCACCTTCGGTATAGAACTTTTCCTCATCGGGGGCAAGCTCGCGGAGCAATCTCAGAAACTCTCCAGCGTGGACACGTTCCTCGTCCGCTATGTCCTTGAGCACTTCCACGGCGAGCTTGTTGTCCGTTGACTCGGCAAGCTGCACGTACAACTGAATCGCTTCGTACTCTGCGGCTACCATGAAACGAATGGCTCTGATAAGCTCCTCATCCGTGAGTTTCCGAGCCTGTCCCGTCGGCAGTGGAAAGCTGAGAGAGCTGGTGGTTCGACTCCGACCGGTTCTGTTAGAATCGGTTGGAAATCTCAAGCAAGAGAGGAGACGAACCACCAATGCAAAAAGAGTATCAGATTACGGGCAAGAA
>JBMFPI010000350.1:2034-3697 GCA_049969195.1 Armatimonadota bacterium | reverse complement strand
CGCCGCTGCCGGTCGGGTTCATTGACCTTTCGGAAGGTGGGCTGAGCTATGTGCAGGCGCGAATGGGCCTCGGCACAGGCGGCTCACCCCAGATCACCGCCCGGGCCTACGTTCCTGTTGGTCGGCAGAATCTACTGATCACGTTTGGTTTATTCGACCCGGCACGGCTAACCGTCGAGGCCGGGGTTTCCCTCGGCTTCGAGGGCAGCATCGACGAAGCTCTCTCGGGCGACGTCGGCATCGAGGGCGAGCTTTCGTTCGAGGTGGTCCCGGCGAAGGCGGCGCGCGTGATGGCCGCCGTCGCCTCGGCAATGAGGTCCGAGGCGCAGAGACAGGGAATCAGTCTCAATCCGAGGCTGCGGCCGAGCCGGAGGGCGGTAGCAGGAGGCTTCGAGGTCCCTAACCTCGACCGCACCGCGAGCGTATTCCAGGCGGGCATAAACAAGCTCAAGGAACTCCAGGATGCTGACCCTGAATGCCTCGGCAAAGCAAAACTGGGAGTCGTGTTCAAGGCGGAGGCAGGACTAGGCCTCTGGGACACGAAGATGGACGGCGTGAACGTCGGAGCGGGTGTCTCAATCTCGATGCCTGTTGCGGCCGCCGCACAGGCCGGCGGCCAGATCTTGACTGACTTTCTGCGCCAGGCAGTTGCCGCAGCGCCGATCATCCATCAGGTCGGTTCGGGTGAACTCGGTCCGCGGTCGGAGCGGATGGAGGAAGTCAGAACTGAGCTCGCGGCTGTCGGTCTAGCGATGGCGCAGAGCATTGACCGCGGTCTCGGCTCCGTCGCGAAGAACCTGGAGGCCGAAATTTCGTTCTCGATCGAGACAGCGGGTGAGAAAAACCAGGAGCCCGGCGTGAGCAGGCCGGCCGGGAACGCGACAACCTCTAAGAGCGAGTCGGGCGGCGCGGGGAAGAAGGCTGGCACGTCCACAAAGATCTTCGAAGCCGCGGCAGAGATCCCGCTAGGAAAGGGCATAGAAGCAGCTTTCAACGGCGCCGCAATCGCCGAGCTGACGCGATTCCTTGCCGAGCTTGCCCGCACGGGCGGCCCATTCGAGTTCCAGAGCTTCCACATCCCGCATCCGGACTACGACGCGGCCGCCCGCGCGCTCGCTGACGGCACCAAAATCTCCCTGGAGTGCACCCCGGTCCTCCCGACCGGTGTGACGCTTGAGGCTGAGTTTCCTGCTAGAGCCTTGCTGACGGCCGCATCGACCTCTCGGGACAAGGTGGAGGTGCTGCTGGCCGCAATGAACCGCGCTTTGGCAGCGAATTCCCCTGCCCCGCTGCGAGACGGGTCGCTCCGGCCCCTGTTCTTCGGAGCTGGCAGTGCGCTCAACGATCTCAGGAATAGCAAATTCGGAATCAGGCAGGGCTTCGGCGGGAACACGGACATCGGTGCCGAGGCTGCGGCTAATGTCGGTCTCGGCTATGCCATCTACGTCGAAACCAATCCCGAAATGCTTTTCATGCTCGGCGATCCTGCAGGTCTGGACTCGCCAGACGTCACGGGCGAAGCCGAGATCGGGTTCCAGGTAGCAACGGATTCCAAGGGTGAGCTTAATCTGGCGGAGGGAGCCGAGATCACTGCTTCGGCCGGACTCAGCTCGACCTGCGACGTGTTCTACCTCTCATTCAAAGAACACGACGGTCCCCTCCC
>JBMFPI010000350.1:0-2024 GCA_049969195.1 Armatimonadota bacterium | reverse complement strand
CCAATGCTGGGCGAGGTCACGGTTGCGGGCTTCCGCGTGACGAACTTCCAGGGCACGATGGGCGCGGATGGCTCGTTCTGCGGCTCTGGAGACCTGCAGCTTCCTTTCGGCGGGTCTGTACGTGCCACCTTCGCAGTTGACAAGAGCGGACACGTAACGAGTGGCTCGTGGAGCGGGAGCTTTTCCGTTCGCGGCAGAACGTTCACGAGCGCGTCGGGAACTCTTGACGACCGTGGCATTCACTGGAACCAGGCCACCGCAATAGGACCGGTGGGAAATGTCCTCGTTGCGTTCGCGCTGCAGTCCGACGGATCGCTGAGTGCCGCGGGTAGCGTAAACTACTCAATCTGCGGCGCTCAGAAGCAGTTTGTCGTGGCAGTGGATGCTTCCGGCGCGCTCACCGCAACATACGTCGGGAGCGTGACGTTGAATAGCTTCAGCCTCACGAGCGCCAGGCTCACGCTGTCGGACTCGGGCGCCGTCGGCACTGGAACCTATCGTCTGCCCGACGGTACGGAGATTCAGCTCAACGTCAGTGTTCCCCCTGCCGGAGGGGTCGTGGCCTCCGGGTCGGGCACATTCCGGCTGGCCGGATTCCAGGTTGCCGACGCCACTTTCTCGCTGGGTTCGAACTCGATGAACGGCTCGGGTCGGATCAACGTACCCGGGGGTTCGTCGACCGTGTTTACATTCAGGATAACGCCGGACGGGGCGGTCACTGGCAGTGCATCCGCAGACCTGTCGATTGGAGGTTTCACGCTTGCCGGCTCGGCGCTCACGGTCGACTCGACAAGACTCTCCGGCTTGGGCCGCATATCGCTGCCGGGCGGGTCGCAAGCCGTGTTCGCTCTTACGCTGCCGGCGAGCGGTCCGCCGAGCGGGTCTTGTACGTCCGATATGACTGTCTGCGGTTGGAACCTCACGCAGACATCGCTGACTCTGGATTCGGCAGGCGTTCATGGCACCGCACGCATAGCTCTGCCCGGCGGCAGCAGGGCCAGTGCCAACATCACCCTCAGCCCGTCCGGCCAATTCGGAGGAAGCATAACAGGCACCGTCACGGCGAACGGGTGGATCTTCGCGAACACGGCGCTCACCATAGCTAACGACACGATCTCAGGCGCCGGAAACATCCTGGTCCCGAACGGGCCGTCACTGGGCGTCACGATCAGGGTCACCAGCGGCGGCCAGCTTTCAGCAACCGGAAGCGGAAACGTGCCTCTCTACGGGTTCGAGCCGACAAACATCAACTATTCAGTAGGCAACGATAGAATCACAGGCTCCGGAGCGCTAACGCTCCCCGGAGGCTCTCAGAGCACTCTGAGCTTCGAGATCGACAGGACAGGCCGGATAACGGGTTCGCTGACGGGCACAGTGAACATTGCCGGCTGGCAGATTGGTTCGGCGGCGCTCGCGCTGTCCGCGGCCGGACTGAGCGGCACAGGGAACCTGACTCTGCCGGGCGGGACAACCTGCAGGGCCTCGCTGGTGCTGACACCCGCCGGGCAGTTCAGCGGAAGCTTTAGGGGAGATGTTGCGATCCGCGGCTGGCATATCGGGGCAGCGAACCTGATAATCAACAACAGCACCATAACGGGGTCGGGCAGTTTCACGCTTCCCGGCGGCGCCTCGACCGGCGTCAGTCTTACTGCCGGCAGCGACGGCTCGTTTACAGCCACATCTACCTCAGGCATCACGATCAAGGGCTGGAACCTCGCCAACGCAAGCTTCAGAATCACCGGTGACTCCGCGACCGCCGACGGCGGCATCGACCTGGTCGGCGCAACTGCCGCGTTCAATTTCAATATCGACAAGAACGGCACGTTCGCGGGGCACTCATCGTCGAACTTGTCCATTGGGGTAACGCAGGGAAAGTCGATATCCATCTCATCGGTCAGTCTCGACGTACAACCCAGCGGCACGATTTCCGGCACGGGGAACGTACAGCTAGGCAACCGGACAATAACGTCCGCGACGATTTCGATTACACCGAGCGGCAGTATGAGCGCAGTCGGCGTGGTGCC
>JBMFPI010000349.1:0-3720 GCA_049969195.1 Armatimonadota bacterium | reverse complement strand
GTCTCGCAGGGCGCTTTGGTCTTCAATGAAGCCGAGGCGACGCTGGATTCGACTCCCGAAGTTGTCGAGACCGAGACGATCACCTACACGCGGAATCGCAAGCAGGCGGGGCATCGCCAGGAGATGCTCGCGGAGTTGCCGGTAGAGACCATCGAATATCGCCTTGCTGAAGACGAACAGGTCTGCAGCGCGTGCGGTGGCCCGATGCACGAGATGAGCACTCAGACCCGGGATGAGCTTGAGATCATCCCTGCGCAGGTGAAGGTGATCCGGCACGTGCGTTATGTGTATGGCTGCCGGCGCAATGCGACCGAAGATCCGGCCGCCTCGACATACCCCAAAAACGAAAAACCCGCTGGACCGATGATCCCGCGGGCCGCCTTTCGGCGAGTAGATGCCACAACACTTTGGGAAGGAGAAAAAGATGTTTGTCGCAATATTGCCTGGTGCAAAATCCGTGCCAAACCCGGCATTCTTACCAGGTACTCGCCAATTTAATAGCGGTGTGACGCACAGAACCCGCAAAGCGCTCGATCCCGGACTTTCCCGACCCTGTCGACATTTTCGAAACGGCAAGGTTCGGATTGCTGCTGTTCGCTGTCGGGATTCATGTTCGCCGCGCTGCAGATTCTGCGGGCACCCGACCGTGTCAGGGCCGTATACGTTCCATCGTAACAACCTCACCACCACCCGGCGCAGTTTGGCGTTCGCACAGGTTAGGAAATTCAACCGCGCTCGGAGTCCACAAATACAGGGGGCGGCGAGACGGATCGGCTCGCGCTAAGGGCTCTTCGACGGCGCTGCCGGGCTGATTAAGTCGGCCCTGATCGGTTTGCCCACGCCTGTGTTGAAGCCTATTACGCTTATGCGAGAATTGGCTTTGACAGTGTTGGGGAGCGGATTCTCGTAGAAGACTATCTTCCTGCGGGCGGGCCGCAGTTCGATGTAGTCGGTATGTGGAAGCCTGACCTGATCCACCATCATACTCAGAGTTTTTCGTCCAGCGTCGATGAACTCGACCCATCCCAGAAGCTCAATGTCGCCTTTCTTCAGCTTCGCGGGCTCAGATGGTGCCGCAGCGGCGGGGGGAGGCTGGGCACGCTCCGCGGCATCAGCGGGCGTGCGCGAGAAACGAAAGACGAAAAACCTAGCCAGGTCGTCGATTTCGCTTGAGCGGCTGCGAGGTCCGGTGACGCTCAAACACACGATCGGGGAAAACCTGTCGCCGACCGGCGCCATACCGAAACACCGATAGGCCTCCCTGCTTCCGATTGCTTTCCTGAGCACCGGAGCATCCGGCGAAGCCTCGTCGCGCGGCAGAGGACCACTCAGGCCTTTGAACAGGTCCCCCTGACGCGACTCGAGCTCCCAACGCCTCGCACCTCCAAGGGCTTTGGCTTCAGCAGCTCGGGCCTGGATTGCCTGTTCGATGGCGGTCGCCGTCAGCGTCTCGGGCGGAATCCTGATCAACCGGACGGAGTAAATGAGGTCCGCATACCTGAAAAGATCCCAGACCTCAATATCCCCACCGGGCGCAAGAGACTCGCTGACCGCGGTATAGGGCACTTCAATGGTGAATCCCCATCGGGGATAGTTGACGGGTCTTGTCTTTGGCTGTTGGGTAGCGGACGCCGCGGACCAGGCCAAAACGAACAGGCCAAACAAAACGACTCGGCACAAGCGCCCGACGCGCGCCTGCGACGTGCCCCTGATCGTTTGGGCGAGGCACCGCTTGTGAACTGCATCTGCATTCATATCTGCCCCGGCCGGTATACATACCGGCCGGGGCGCAATGTTGTGCATCTGCACCGGCAAGCACTAGTTCAGCGTTTCTAGAAACCCCTGCACTTCGCGAAACAGGTAGTCGTACGCGGCGTCCATTCGCGGTTCGATGGTGGCGAGATCGGTGAAGGGTGTAGGGTGCTGAACGTCGAGTTCGATATAGAGCTGCGACAGATCGTTAAAAAAGGGCTCTATCTTCAGCTCGTGGACACCGTCCTGGTGAAGGACAAACCTCAAGCCCACTCCCTTCCGTCCGGGTCCGAGTATCTCCATACTGTCCTTGATCGAGCTCAGCGCGCTGTTCTCAATTATCTCGGCTGAGGTCGCCCCCTCTACCGGCAGGAACGCAGTGAGCTTCACGCCAAAGGTGATAAACTGCGGCACGTTGAGTCTTTCCTGAGCCATCCGGAACAGATCGAGAGCCTTTTCCTTAGTAGCCTGGAAGTATTCGACTCCCTCGTTAACCTGCATTCTTGTGGTCTGAATGAAGAAGTCCCCGGACGGGTTGGCCATTCGCGCACCGTCGGGCAGGTGCTGAAGCGTCTGGTAGGGGTATCTTTCCGTAATGTCGGCGTATATGCGGTTAACCTGCTGTTGCTGAAGCTGGTAGATAGGATAAACCACTCCGGCGGTCAGTCTGCGACAGGTGAGGAGTTCCGTTTTCATGGCGCTCCAGGATCCTCGAGTAGTGGATGGATTCTACACCATTCCGCTGCTGCAGTCAATAGAGGCGCCGTGCCAGGCTGTTATGCAAGCGTCTTTGGCGATTTTCCCGCCTAGGAAGAAGTGTCGAATCGGTGAAAATGGTGGATTTGCGTTCTATCGCAACAGCCTCGATGCCAAGGCCGGTTCCGGACGAATTCCACCCTCACCCCGCCCTCTTCCGTAAAGGGAGAGGGAGTTTTGGTTCGAGCCACCGCAGGAGGCGCGTCTTCGGCGATTTTCTCGATTAGTTGAGGAGCGTAGAATTGCGTTGCGTACGATCGCAACGACCTTGCTGACGCGCGCACCTGAGTTATGCCAGATCCTCGAACATCCGCCCGCCCGGTACAAATGAAATCATAATTGCAGACACTTTCAGCGGGCTACGGATAACCTATTATTAGCGGTTGCCTCGATCTCTTCCACAGCGTGCGCGAGATAACGTCTAAGGTCTGCATCGACGGCTCCTGGGCCGGTTCCGTTGGTGGTTCCACACCAGGGACACTCGCACGGCTGAACGGGGTCGTTGAGAAAATCGACGACCAGTCGGGTTCCGCAGCTCGGGCAATGGTGGTGCCACTCGACCCTTAGCTTGATCATGAGTTTTCACCGTCCGCTCGCGCCCGACGAACTGACTAAGCCCGAGAAGTCTCAGCGTCTCTTTGGTCTTGTTGTGCCTGTCAGGATTCTCGTGCCTGGGCCTAACCCGCGGCGGCCTGCATAATCTCGTCGGGTATATCGAAGTTAGCGTAGGCCTGCTGGACGTCATCATTTTCCTCAAGGGCGTCCATCAGTCTCAGTATGCGGCCAGCTTCCTTGCTGTCTTCGACCCTTACGGTAGTCTTAGGAAGCATAGTTACCTCGGCCGACGTATATTCGATACCGGCTCGTGTAACCGCATCGCGGACCTTTGGCAAATCCTCAGGTTGGCAAAGGACCTCTATGGTGTCTTCTTCGACCCGTATGTCTTCGGCGCCCTCATCCATGGTCGCCATCATGACAGTTTCCTCGTCGGCTTTGTCGGCGGGTATTTGAATCAAGCCTTTCGGGTCAAACATCCAGGCGACGCAGCCGCTCTCCCCCAGATTCCCTCCATTCTTGGCAAAAATGTTGCGAAGCTCGGCAACGGTACGGTTTCTGTTATCTGTAAGGCACGAGACCATAACGGCGACTCCCGCAGGCCCGTAGCCTTCGTAGGTGATCTCCTCGAAATTGGTGCTCTCGCCGGTCTCGCCG
>JBMFPI010000348.1:0-3729 GCA_049969195.1 Armatimonadota bacterium | reverse complement strand
AACAGTGCACCGCGAGTGCTGATCATCGCGCTGAGTCTGGCGTTCGCGGTGAGCTGTGCGTGCGCCGGCGCGCCGGCCGGCTACATCGCGTGCGTTTCCGAGGCCCTGGACGCGCTTGGGCGAGGAACGACCCTTGAGAGTGCCCAGCTGCTCCAGGAAACGCTCGCTAAGAACCCGGACAGCCCTCTAGGACACGTGGCCCTGGGGTACGCTCTGCTTTTGGGCGGACGGACCGACGAGGCCGAAGCTCACTTCGAGGCTGCGAGCGCCGGCGACGGCAAGTGCGCGCTTGCGGCCTACGGTCGCGGACTGGTATGGCTAAAAAGAAGCCGGCTGGAAGAGGCCCTGCCGTGCTTCAGCCTGGCGCATCAATTGGAGCCCGAACGCGGTGTGAAGGCGACTATCGAATACATCAAGGCGATCGCCGGAACGGAGCCGCCGTCGTGGGATCTGCAGCCGGGTGATCAGCAACAAGCATCAGAATCAGAAGATGAAGCAGTGCTGGCCCTGGCCGCTGTGAGGTTGATGAACGAGCGCAAGTACGCTGAGGCACTGCCCATCTGGAGCAAGCTTCAAGCGGGTGCCGTCAGGCCGGGTTTCGGGGAACGGATAGGCTGCTCGATGACGTTCCTCAAGTCAAGCCCGGTGGCGACTACGGGTTGGCCTATGAACAAACCGCTGAAGTCAGCCGTTGGGCCGGCCCGGGCAGTCAAGACCGTCAAAGGCACGGTTCAGCTCCGAGCCGACATCAGCCGGGCGCGAAATGTCCGGATGGTAACATTCCTTGTCGATGACAGACTCATCGGCGTCACGAACCGGCAGCCTTTCGATTGCGCCTGGGATACCACCCGCTGGACCAACGGGCCCCACACAGTCAAGATAATCGGCACCGACGATTTGGGCGCGACCGTAAACGAGAAGGCCACGCAGGTAATAGTCCGAAACCCGCCGCGTGCGGAGAACCATCCCGTGCCGGATGACGACACCTGCGGCCTCTGGGACAGGCTCTGGGAGCAGATGAGGCTCAAGCCTTCCGCCGCCGCGATCAACTACAACCTGGCGATATGCGCGCAACAAACGGGAGATCTGGAGGCCGCTAAGGCAGCCTTGGAAAGGGTGATGGCCGCTGACCCGGGTTATCCCGGCGCGGCGGAGCGACTCAGTAGATTGTCCGGGCCCACAGCGGAAACGGGCACCCTGTACAGGATCCAGACTCGCGGCAAGATCGTCGCCCTCACCTTCGACGACGGCCCCAAACCGGAGACCGCCGCACTGCTGGATGTTCTCAAGGCCAGCGGCGTGAAGGCAACTTTTTTCGTGGTGGGAAAGCAGGCCGAACGGCACCCGGAGCTGTTGAGACGCATCTGCGATGAAGGCCATCAGATCGGGAATCACTCGTATAGCCATTCTGCTCTGGAGTATCTATCTGCCCGCGAGATCGAACGCGAGATATTCCGATGTGCGGCGGTTGTGCGATCGATCACAGGACGCAGCACGCGCCTCCTGAGACCGCCGGGGGCACACGGCGGAAAAAAGGTGGCGCAGGTGGCCGGTCGGTTCGGGATGAAGACCGTCCTCTATTCGGCGAACTGCACAAAGGTCGAGGACACTACCAGTGACAAAGTTTTTAGGTATGTTGTGGCGTCTGCTCAGCCTGGTGCAGTGATCCTGATGCACAACCTAGACCGCGTGGCACTGCGCGCGCTGCCGCAGATCATAGACCATTTGAAAGCAAGAGGCTATGAGTTCGTCACGCTATAGCCGGGGCGTTCGGCACAGACGATCAGTCGCCGTCGAAAGCGGACCGCACTGGAAAACAGAAAAATCGAAAATCGCCGGCCGAGGGAGGATATATGCGTTGGATGAAGTAAGTGCTAATGTGCGGCAAGTGGAGGATTCAAACGTGATGTTGCGGTTGCGGAGGGTATTTTACGCGGCGGTCGCCGCGGTAGTTGTGTTTGCTTTCTCGGTCGGCGCTTGCGACGCCGCCAAGGCGAAAAGCAAGCCGAAGGCAAAGGTATCGATCAAACCGGCCCCTGTCTACGCAGGAGTGCGCCTCACCGAGATGTACGTGCCGCCTTATATCTTGAAGGGCTCTCTCGTGACCAAGGGGCGAGTGTTCTACAGGTCGCCGATCCCGGAGAATACTCTGGCGGGCATAACGCTCAGCCGTCCGGCGAACACCATTCTTGCAAAATGGGGGAACCCGACAAGGATCACGGTTGGAACGGCGCAGGCCGAGGTAGCGGTGGCTCCGGCTACTCCGAGCGGCCCGCAGTACATTCCGCCCGGAGGAGGAACTCTCCCGAATCTGCTCGCTCCACTCGGCGGAGAATCGATGCTCAGAGGAGGGCTCGGCGCGTATGCCTCGCTGCCGCCGATAGAGCCTCTGGAAATGCCCGGGATGCCCGCCGCACGCGGAACCACTGGGACCTCGCAGGGCACGGGACAGCCCCCGCCTGGCGGCGGCGAGACCCGCGTGTTGCGGCAGGAAGAAGTTACCTGGACATATGACCTGCCCAACGGTATCACGCTGGAGTTTATCATCACGGACGGCATGATCACCCAGATTACTGTCGGCGGAGAGGGGCCGTGGCCTCTTTCTAAGACGCGCACGGGGCTCCAGCTCGGCGACACGTACAAGCTGGTTCTGTGGGTGATGGGCTTTCCAAAGGAGCCGCAGAAGTATGTCGGACGGTTTCTGAGGGTAAGCTACATCGAGAAAAACCGTGCGCTCTTTACCTTCCTGAACAAGAAGCTCGTAGGCATAACGATCGCGCTGGTGCAGCAGGAACTGCAACAAGGCGCAGGGCAGAAGCCCTGATCCGCGGCTCGAATGCTGGAAACGACAGTCCGCTGCCGGATTGGAGGCCGCGGCGTTAAAGCAGTTTCGGGCGCAATCCCGAGTATCTCCGCGCTTGGCTGAAAGGTCTCATCACGGCGAAGACGTCGGGTGCCGGACTTATCGCACAACAGCCTGGATTATTTGGACGATCGTTTGTCGGCAGGTGTGGTAGATGGCCTCATTCTCCGACCCCGTGGAGGAAATTCGCGAGCGCATCGACCTGGTTGACATTATCTCCCAGGACGTGCGCCTTCGGAAGAGCGGCCGTTATTTTGTCGGGGCCTGCCCGTTTCACGTCGAGAAGACACCGGGGGCGTTTAAGGTCAACCCGGAACGCCAGATATGGAAGTGCTTCTCGTGCCAGGAGGGCGGGGACGTCTTCTCCTACGTTCAGAAACGGGACAACCTGAGCTTCCAGGAGGCTCTAGAGTGGCTTGCCCGGAGGGCCGGGGTCACGCTCGAAAGACGCGAGCAGGCGGCGCGCGCGCACAGCGAAAAGGAGCGTCTGTTCTGGGCGAACGAGGTCGCCTGCGAGTTTTTCAGAAGCGCGCTGGCGAAGTCCGCCCGGGCGCAAGAGTATATCGCCCGCCGCGGCCTGACCCAATCGACCGTGGAGAAGTACAGGCTGGGTTATGCGCCGGAGTCGTGGGATGCTCTCCTGGATTACCTGTCGCGCAAACAGGTGACGACCGCTGAGGCCGTCAAGGCTGGGCTGATCGTGCCGCGCGAGAGCTCCCAGGGGTTTTACGATCGGTTTCGAGACCGGCTGATGTTCCCTATATTCGATACGTCCGACAGGGTAATTGCCTTCGGCGGACGGACACTCGGGGACGATCCGGCGAAGTATCTGAACTCGCCCGAGACGCCCATATTTGTGAAGAACC
>JBMFPI010000347.1:0-3740 GCA_049969195.1 Armatimonadota bacterium | reverse complement strand
GATACATTTCACAATAGCCGCCACTAGCGCGGCGACGTTCACGATCTGCGGGTTCAGGGCCTCTTCCATCTTTCTGGAGACGTTCCGGACCGCGTTCCCGGCATCGGTAGCCGCATCCTCGGCGGCTGTCATGATCGAATCGACCTTATCCGCGGCCGAGTCCGCAGTGCGTGCGGCTCGTTCGGCGATGGAGCGCGCCTGTTCGGCGACAGGCCTAACCTCGGCCAGCGCCTGGTCGATCTTCCTCGATACAAGCCGCTTGAGACTGAACGCCGCATAGAGAAGTCCGACAGCCAGAACAATGGCCGCAACTGCCGCAACAAGCTGGCAGATGGCTATGGTTGTCAATGAAACCTCCGTGGACATAGCAGCCCTCCCGTTATATTCGCACGTACCTGGTCGCCGTCGTTCGCTGGCGCACAGAAGAGGTCGTTGCGATGGAACGCAAACCCGGTATTTCAGGCGATTCGACGCTCCTCAACCAAACGGGAAGATCGCCGAAAACGCGCTTATCGCAACAGCCTGCATTTCCCGGGTAGAACCGCCTTTCCGATCTCCCGGTCTGCCATGCTCGCTTAGTGTTTGCAACAGCAAGTTCCTTCTAGACCGCACCGTTTGTCCTGCGCCGATTCCGAACCCGTTACTCACGTTCGGCGCCCTGCAGATGACGCGCGTTAACAGGAAAGGCCTGTGCGACGGCTTCCGAAGGAACAGCCTAAGCCCGCGTCGTATAAGCAGGCATGCGGGTGCGGAGATCATGAAAGGGTTATACGACTGCGAGGTAATCCAGCAACGGGAAGCTGCGCCGGGTGTGTTCAGCACGCTTCTGAAGGGCCCGGCCATCGCCGCCGAAGCGCAGCCGGGGCAGTTCGTCAACGTCCAAGTATCCAAGACCACCGACCCTCTACTGCGCAGGCCGTTTTCAGTGCACGCCGCATATCCAGAGGAAGGCGTTTTCTCGCTGCTGTACGCGCTCAGGGGCCGCGGGACGGCCTTGCTCGCCCGGACTCAGCCGGCCGACACATTGAGCGTGGTGGGCCCGCTCGGCCGACCGTTCGATTTGGGCGAGTCACCGGATGCACGACACATCATTGTGGCCGGAGGCTGCGGGGCTGCGCCGCTTCACTTTCTCTGCGACGCGCTCTGCCGGAAATGGGGATGCGAAAGGGTGACGGTCCTCTCGGGGGCACAGAGCAAGGACGCAGTGATATGTGAGGCCGAGTTCCGCGCCCACGGCGTCGACGTCGGCATCTCAACCGACGACGGCAGCTACGGATTCCACGGCCTGGTGACGCAGCTTCTTGAGGATCACCTGTCCCGGCTGGGATTGCCGACATCACGAGGTGGACAGCGCGTTAGAGTCTACTCTTGCGGCCCGGATGCTATGCTAAAAGAGGTCGCGCGCATTTGTCGGTGGGCCGGGGTTGAAAGCTGTCAGGTCTCCCTGGAGAACTTTATGGCGTGTGGGATCGGCGTGTGCATGGGGTGTGTTCAGAAGGTAAGGCATCAGCCGACGCCGTTCAAACGGGTGTGCACGGACGGCCCGGTCTTCGAAGCGGAGGAGGTCATATGGGAGTAGCCGCACCCAGGCTCGCCGTAAAGATCGGGCGGATCGAGATGAAAAACCCCGTGACGGTCGCCTCCGGCACTTTCGGGTTTGGTCAGGAGATGGCCGACTTCTACGACCTCTCTCGCCTGGGGGCGATCATCGTCAAAGGAACGTCCCTGGAGGCGTGGCCCGGTAACGAGTATCCCCGCACTGTCGAGACGCCGTCAGGCATGCTCAACGCAATCGGCCTGCAGAACGACGGCGTGGATTCATTCATCAAAGAGAAGCTGCCGTTCCTGCGTCAGTATGACGTGCCGATAATTGTGAACGTGGTAGGCCGGACATTAGACGAGTACGCAGAGGTCGCGTCGCGGCTGGATGGCGTCGACGGAGTTTCCGGGCTTGAGATCAACATATCTTGCCCCAACGTCGGGCAGGGGTGTCTTGCGTTTGGGGCGAGCGCGACAGGCACCGCCGAGGTCGTCGGTGCGGTGCGCAGGAAGACAAATCTTACGCTCATCACCAAGCTCTCCCCGAACGTGGGCGACATCGTCGAGATAGCGCGTGCGGCGGTGGACGCCGGCAGCGACGCCATCTCGCTCATCAACACCCTCCTCGGGACCGCTATCGATCCCTGGACCCGCCGGTTCCGCCTTGCGAATCGCACAGGGGGGCTTTCCGGCCCGGCAATCAAGCCGGTGGCGCTGAGGATGGTCTGGGAGGTAGCGCAGGCAGTCGACGTCCCGATTATCGGTATGGGCGGGATCATGAACTCCCTCGATGCCGTCGAGTTTCTGCTCGCGGGTGCAGACGCGGTATCCGTAGGCACTGCCAACTTCGTCAACCCGATGGCAGCGGTCGAGATCATCGACGGCATCGCCGATTACCTTGTCAAGATGGGTTTCGCCGACGTAACCGAGATCGTCGGCACGGTATTGTGACGCGGGCCGGATACGAAACTCACGCCTCGCTTGCAGTAAACGTCCGCTGCGACGTCCGCCGCGAGGAATACCTGAACTACATGACCTTTCGGTCGAACGAGCACCCTCTGTTCACAGAGCTGTTCGGGCCGCTGGCCGGGTTGAAAGATGAGTGGCTGGAACAGGGCGCGGCGCCGGAGGAGCTCGACCTGTCCGTTTTCCGCTACCGGGCCCCAATGAGGGCCGCGATCCCCGTGAGCACCGGTTGGCTCGGCGGCGCCGAGGAGATGGTCCTCGAAGAAACCGACGAGTATGTCATCACGCTGGACCGCATGGGTCGGCGGATGAAGCTTATCAAAGGCTGCGCAACGATCCCGCTGCCGCTCGACTATCCGGTGCGCAATATGGATGACTGGCTCGCAATCAAGCACCATTACGATTTCAGCGAGGAGCGGTTCGGCAGCAACTGGGAGCAGATCGCCCGAAGGCAACTGGAGTCAGGTTGCGCTACGCTTGTCTCCATTCCCGGCGGATTCGATGAGCCGCGGCAGTTGATGGGAGAGGAAAACGCCTGCCTGGCGTTCTATGACCAGCCGGAGCTTATACACGACATCCTGTCGACGATCGGCAGCACCGCTTTCAAGGTGCTGGACCGGGTGTCGGCGGCGGTTCAAGTCGACGAGCTCTGCGTCCACGAAGACCTGGCTGGCAAGAGCGGGCCGCTTGTCGGACCAAGACAGGTAGAGGAGTTCATAAAGCCGTACTACAAACGCATTTGGGACATGCTTTCTTCCAGGGGGGCAAGGCTCTTCAGCCAGGACTCGGACGGCAACATCGCGCCTGTAATCCCAGCATTCCTGGACGCGGGCGTCAACGTGATGTATCCGATGGAGCCTGCAGCGGGCATGGACATTGTGAGGGTCAGGGAGCAGTACGGCAGCAGGCTGGCGTTTATGGGCGGAATCGACAAGCACGTTCTAAGGCGCGGCCCTGATGAAATTCAGGCCGAGCTGGAGTATAAGATCCCGCCGATGGTGCGCACCGGCGGCTGCGTCATTTCGCTCGACCACCGCATCCCCAACGGCACCCCGATCGCAAACTACAGGTTCTACGTGAGCAAGGTGTGGGAGATTATCGAGAGGGAACGCCGCTGAGCCGCGGCGGTGTTACCTCAGCGCCCCCAGGTTCCTATTCTGTAACCGTCAAACCATCCGCACCTTGCGAGGTGTTTGCTGCTGGTTCATACTGTCTCCATTGCTGAGTGCGTGGAG
>JBMFPI010000346.1:0-3747 GCA_049969195.1 Armatimonadota bacterium | reverse complement strand
TCCTTCTTGAGAAGCACGTCCATACAAGACTGTGCCTCCCGGTACTTCTTGAGGTTCACGTACGCGAACCCCAGGTTGTAACGGGCGGCGAGATCGTCAGGCTTGATGTGCAGGACCGAGCGAAACGCCGCCGCTGCGGAGGAGAAGTCCTTGGTCTGAAGGCAGATAACTCCCAAGATGAACTGCGCGCCGGGGTCTTTGGGCTTGAGTTTGGCATACGATCTGGCGTACTTGAGAGCCTCGGCGGTCTTGCCGCGGGCCATAAGGACACGTGACATCTGCGAGAGGGCGAACTCGCTTTTCGGATCTATCGCCAAGATGCGACGGAGAGTGCTTTCGGCTTCCGCCGCTTGCTTCTTCTGGAGGTAGATGAGCGCCAGGTTGTTCAGAGCCGGGATGAACTTCGGCGCCACCTTCAGTACGGCTCTATACTCGGCCGCCGCGGCGTCGAGCTTCCCGGCCTTCTGCAGATCGACTCCCTTTTGAAAACGTTTCTGAGCCTGCACCACCGCAGGCGGGACAGACTGTTTCTGCGGCGCCGGGCCGAAAAGCGGCGCTGGCTGGCCGGGTAGCGACTGGCCATTCGACGACAGTGCTCCCAGAAGAAAAAGAACTACCAGTATCGGACACGCGACACGTGCCCTGAGGGACGGTTTGGACATGGTGACAAACTCCGGAAGCGGCAGAACATATGCACAACAAGATTCTAGTGCGACCAAGCAGAGAAGTCAAACAAGCGCACTGCCGGGTGGTCGGTTGCGCCACCGCAAGCTGAAGGATTCCCTTTCCCGACGGCATAAGTAGGCATTGCATTATATTCAGGCTGTTGCGATAGGCGCGTTTATTGCGATTCTCATGCTCAACCGACGAGCGTCGAATCGCTGAAAATGCTCGGGTTCGCTTTCTATCGCAATAACCCGGATACTGCAGTTACAGGCTGCCGGAGGAGGTTCGAATGCGCAAAGGTGACCTTGTGGGGCGAGTCGTCGGCATAGTCGTCTTCCTGGGAGGAATCGGCCTCCTGGCGTTTGTTTTTGCGACTGCGTACTCGTGGTTTTCGACCCCCTCGGCGGCGCTCCCTACCTCCGCATCGCCTGCCTCGACCGCTCCCGCGACGGCTCAGCTCGGCCGGTCAGCCCTCGGAATCCTTGAGAGGATCGCGCTGTTGATCGTGATGACCATCGTCGGTTCACTTCTTGCGGGTCGGGGCGTCCAGCTCTACTTCGCATCGATCAACGTCAAGCCGCCAGCCATTGCGCCCAAGGATGACTAGTTTCTAATCGAACAGCCTCTGCTGGCCTGCCGATTCGGACCGAACACTTGCCGACGGCTTCGGGAACATCGAGTCGAATTCTTCGCCGAATGCCTCCCGCAGCCGGCAGGCGAACTTGTAGAGCTTGTCTAGGAGATAG
Organism: Armatimonadota bacterium; assembly: GCA_049969195.1. GTDB lineage: Bacteria > Armatimonadota > UBA5829 > UBA5829 > UBA5829 > CALJES01. Next base: position 2,335 of record JBMFPI010000346.1, on the reverse strand, counting down.
TCGCGGTCTTCGTCGTGATCGTACTCTGAGGCGAGGGCGACCGTGCCGTCGCGTCGGTTGTAGACTGCAACGTATTCCCCGATCCTCGCGCGCCCGGCAGCCTCCGCGATGCGTTTCCTGGACGCGGCCGAGAAGGTCTTCTCCGTGATCCTCTCTCGACGACAGAACTTCTCGATCGGCAGCTCCCCTGCGTTGATCTGCTGCGCCAGTGTCTGATAGAGCTCCCGGGCCCGTTCGGCCTCGCCCCGCAGAAGATACTCGGCCGCTTTCGAGATGAACTCCAGCCCAAACCGCTCGTCGGCGCGCGAGCGAAGCGAGGACCCTTTGAATGTGAGCTTCCCGTCGTAGTCGGCCAACACGTAGTTCTTCATTTTTAACGAGATCATAGCGCGGTAGCGGCCGTCGTGTGCGAGTCGGATGCCCTCCGGGAGCGTCGCTCCGATCCGGTTCACGTAATCAATCTCCGCCTGATGGTCAACCACATCCGGCGGCGGCTTGAAGTAGACGCCGTCCGTATCGATTTCAACCACGCTGCTCCCGGTTTTCTCGAGTTCCTGGACGATCTTTTTCACGATCTCCTGCCCGGTGGTAGTAACCTGCGCGGCGGCGTCGTAGTCGTTGAAGTTGAAAGGCCCGGCCAGATACCCGTAGAACGAGTTGATCAGTATCTTGAACGCGTTCTGCAGGCCGTTCCAATAGGCGGCACTGTGCGTCTGACGGCTGTCAACGGCGCCGAGCCCTGCCGCAGAGCCTGATTCGGGGTAAACTGCCTTACCTGCCGCGTCTTTCGGGATTTCGGAAGCCTCTCGCGCCCTTTTCTTCGCTTCGATCCGTCGGCGGGTCAGCTCTTCTAGTGCCGGCAAGAATACCCCCAGCGTATCGCTCGCGGGCTTGATTCCTCTGGTCAGCATGATGCTGGGATAGAGGCTCTCCACGTCGCATTTCACGATCCTCTCGATTACCCCGGTTCTGCGAACCTCGGTATACCCGCCCGGAAGTGGTTTCGGATCGTTCTGCAACGGGATGCCGCGCCCCTGGCGCAGATACTCCCGAATCATAATCGAGTTAATCTTCTCGCCGGTGCCGGTTGCGGCGGCGTGAGAGTACGTATCGGGCACCATCTGCGTCAAGTAGAACTCCGGCGGACACACGATCTCCGCCAGGGAACGTGTCTCTCGAGCGTCCTGAAGCGCGTATTTCTCCACCCGCTGAGGATTGGTACGGTATTCCTCGGCGATTTTGTCGTGGGGGATGAGCTCGCGGTCTGGCTGTGATACCCCAAGCGCCTGGGCAAGAGCCTTGAGCGAGTGGCTGACAAATATGCCTTTGCCGACGTCAAACCGCTGCGCAACCAGCATTGTGTCGATCACGTGGCGGCCGTGTATATGTGCCGGGACAAAGGGCCTCGAAAAGTAGCCGACGGCGCATTGCTGGCGCGCACCGAACGTCACTTCGGACCCGTCGCGCCCGAGCGATAGGCGCACCCCAACGATCCGGGCACGTGCCGCAAGGTATGCTAAGTCAAACTCGTGAATGTTGTGCCCTTCAATGACGTCGGGATCTCGCCCACGGACGCACTCCACCGTCTTGCGTAGTATGTCCTTTTCGTTCCCGGAAATTACGGTCTCGAACCCGCGGTTGTCAGTGATGGCCACCAGGATGATTTCGCTTTCCGGCCGCTCCGGCGAGAGTGAGGTGGTCTCGATGTCGAGCTGAAGACGGTGCACGTCGTCGAACGACACCCCTTTGAACAGGGTCACGCCGGACCTGGTGAGGAACTGCTTCGCCGCGGTCGGTAAAGCGATATGCAGGGCGTGGGCATCACGAAGCCAGTAGCGCGCAGACTCATACGAGCCCCGTTCGGCGAATTCCACAAGCCATTTGAATCCCGAACCCTCGAGCTCGGTCCAGACCGCGCCCGGTAGCGGGTGTTTCTCGACCGTCAACAGCCAGCGTCGGAACGGCCTTTCCTCCACGAAGACCGATTCACCCTCGCGGCGGTAGAGCCGGATGCAGTCGTCGTCCGGCTCGACCGAAACTACGCCCTCGGTCGTGTCGCTCCCGAACAGGACCTCTTCCGAGCTCGACATCACGCAGCCATTATACCACCGGGAACATATCGCCCGGGTTGAGCATCATTTGTGGGTCAAAGAGTCGCTTTAGCTCCCGCATTTCCGCAACGGCGTGCGGACCATACATCAGCTCTAAAAACGGGACCTTGAGCTTGCCGATCCCGTGCTCGCCGGAAACCGAGCCGCCGAGTTCAACAATCTTCTTCGCCCAGGACACATATAGCGACTTACCTTTCGCATAATCGTCTGGACCATTCGGCAGG
>JBMFPI010000345.1:0-3747 GCA_049969195.1 Armatimonadota bacterium | reverse complement strand
AGCGGGCTCGCTTTCGATTCATAGGCCATCTTGAACCCTTCCAATTGGCCTGGGCCGATGTTTGTGCGGTATCCTCGCCCAACGAACCAGAAAAACAACGGCAGCAGCGCGAGGTTGGTCGGCCCGAGCGCCTTCGACCCGACAATCACGGTCATTATGCTTGCTGCATCCATTCCGAACGCCATCTCGTGCGCGGGCGGGCCTAGCTCGGCCCGCATGCGAGTTATGGCCATTGTCATCAGCAAGAATATGCCGAAAGTGCCCAAAATCACAGCCGGGCTGAAGCCCATTCTCTTCGCAAACCAGATCAAATACCCCAGCCCCGCAAGGATTCCGAGAATCGCCACTCGATAACTCACGGGTTCCTGGGAATCATCCGCGCCCCCAGGTTCGTTCTTGACCCTCAGCCAGATCGCGCGAAGATGGCCTCTAGCCATCCACATCCCGAAAGCGAAGTACACAATCCATGCCCCGAAGCTCTGCATCCCGAATATCGGAGTCAAATTGTCAGTTATCCGCCAAACACCTCCGAAGAGAACGTTCTGGGCCTTGCGGAAAAAGTAGAAGAACCAGATCGAAAAGGACATGTCCAGCGGCAGCATGTAGCCCAAGCCAACGATGAACGGGTAAAGCGGCAGCGGCAACCAGCCGATTGCGTTCCAGGGGGGAGTCGTAAAATAGACTTGCAGATTTACAGCGTCGTGCCGCACCTGAATACCGGGCACGTTCGGAAAGAGAACGTGCAGCCCATTCAGTAGATCAATCACGGCACCGATGGCGATCCCGATCCACAGCGGCCCGCTCTTCCAGAACGCGCTCGTTCCTCCCTCCCGCGTGATGGCCAGAGGAAGCTGGACCACGGGGAAACTCAGCCGCTCGTTCTCGGCCCACTGTTTCCTGAGGAGGATGTTTGCGCAGATTGTGACAACGCCGAGGGTGACGATGAACGAGCACCACCATAACACGGGCCCTATCCACGCGCGCACGTATTCCCACTTGTAGAGCGAGTCATAGCCGGTGAAAAACCCCTTGATGACGTCCTTGTCGGTTACTACGAGCCAGTAGGGCAGCCGCCGCGTGAAGATCTCGTTCCACCTGTTGGACTCGTCTCCGAAGTATGACGTGTATGCCATTGCCGGGATGCCGAGCTGGAGGGTGTCGTGACCCGCGAGCATTGTCACCACCCACAGCATCACGTAGACAGTAATTAGCTCCGGCTGTGTGAACGCCAGGCGTGGGAACCACCGTTTGAGGCCCTGGTTCATAATGACCAGAACGAGTACGTTGAACAGCACGTTCCACGGCAACGCCATCACCGACGGATGTCCGCGGTGGTAGATTCCCTCAACCATGATGACCCAGTACGCGTTCGGGGGTATCAGCAGCATACCGAGTACAATCGAGCGCCAAGATATGTCAACCAGGGGCTTCGCGCGCTTGACGGTTTGCTCGACTCTGTCTACCGACGCACCGGCAACGGCCATCTTAACTTCGATCCTCCGGTGCAATGGTAGCATAAGCTGTCTTCGGCAGGCAACAGCGTTCAGTGGAATGGGGCCTTGCCACGAACGCGTTCTACCACAACAGCCTCAGACAGTATGCACCCTGGATCGGCAGACTGTTCGACGATCCGCGGAGGTTTATCCAGAGGCGTGCAGGGAGCACCCAAAGTTATGCGTCAGCTCGGCCGCTCGGCCGAGCTGACGATCAAGTTCGGGTTACGGCGGCTGGCCTGCGGGCTGGCCTCCCGGGCCTCCCCAACCTCCCGGGCGATTGCCGCCCGCGCCGGGCACAAATCGGCGCGACATCAGGTCCTGCAGCTTGGCGAACTGTTCGACGCTCAAAGCCAACCTGACCTCGCCCCAGATCCTGATCTCGGCTGTTACGACCGCCTCCTCCGCCCTGGCTGCGTCGGAAGAAAGCTGCTTGACCTTGGCGGCGTCATACTGCGGCGCCAGCACGGCCTCTCGGAGCGCGCGGCTTGCATCCGCAGCTTTCTGCCTCAGTGGAACCAGGGCCTCTTCGCCCTTTGCGAGGATATCCCTGAGTTTCGTTTTCTGCTCCTGGGTCAACTGCAATGCCTGGGCACGATCCACTATCGCCGGTGGCGGAGGAGCGAGCGCCATCGCGGCACAGAATCCCGGTCCGCCCCGAGCAATACCCGGCATGCCCGGTCCGGCCGGACGTCCAGCGGCAGGCGGGCCTCCCGGACCCTGGGCCGAAGCCGCAAGCGCACAGGCCGCTGCGACAGCGACCGCCGTCATCAGGAAGAGTACTTTTTTCATCGCGAGTCCTCCTTGGTCCCAGCAGGTCCGGCAGGCCGGAGCCCGGTGGGGTTGTGCCTGTGTTTAGAAAGGCTGTTGCTACGGACACGTTTGTGGCGATTCTCCCACTCGGTTCAAGAACGTCGAATCGCCGAAAACGCCGGTTTTGCGTTCTATCGCAACGACCCAATGGTTAGACGCTTCAGGACGTTGTTTGTTACGGCGTGTTCGATATATAATGCGCGTGTTGCCTGCAATGAAAAGGCTGGATACAGTTCGAATTGCAAGGGCGGCGGTCATCGGAGGCGCGGCGGGGCTTGTGAACTTCGTGATCCAGGAGCCGCGCATGCGAGCAAGCGAGATCGCGATGCAGTCTGGCCCTTTGGGCCGCACAGTTCCGGGAGTCTTCGCCGAGGCGATGTTCAGTTTCTCGATTCTGGGACTGCTCGTGAGCGTCGCCTTGGTTCTCGCCGACGAGATCGGCGCGCTGTCGGCAAGACGTGCGTTTACCCGGTGTGGGATTGCGCTTGCGGCCGGTGCCGGATGCGGTGCGTTTGCAGGCATCGTTGGGCAGGCGATATTCTCGTTCTTGCTGATCGGCGGGCCGATGGCGCTGATAGCCGCTCGCACGCTCGGGTGGGCCGCTGTTGGAGGTGGAATAGGGGTTGCGGCCGGGTTGCCTTCCGGCAGCCTCAGAAAGTGCCTGCAGGGACTGTTCGGCGGTCTGATCGGCGGAGCTGTTGGCGGACTGGTATTCGATGCCGTAAGCATTCCATTCATCTCAGGAACAATCAGCCGGTTGATCGGGGATACCGCGATAGGTACCTGCGTCGGGGCGGCGGTGACGCTGGTCGAAGAGTCGGCCAAGGTGGCCTGGGTTACGATTGTTCTGGGCAGAAACGAGGGAAAGCAGTTTATTCTCTCAAAGCCCACGACCACCATAGGCCGCGACGAGCTCTCGGACATCCCTCTCTACGGCGACATGGGCGTCGCAAAGCAACACGCGGTGATTCGAACACTCGATCGCCGGACTTTCGTGTTTCAGGATCTCGGGAGCCCCACCGGTTCCGGCGTTAACGGTGTGCGCGTCGTAGAAAAGCATCTCGTCGACGGCGACCGCATCCAGATCGGCAGCTTCCAGCTCCTCTTCAACCAGCGTTCGGGAGCCGCGTTCGCTCCGCAGCCAGGGTATGCGCCGCCGGCCCCGCAGGGTCCTGTGCAAATGCAAGATCAGTCGGTGTGCCCGTTCTGCGGCGGCCGTCGGGACCCGGCGACAGGAATATGCGCGTGTACTCCGGGAGCGAGCCCTGCCGTCGGGGGAGGTTTGGGCGGGGCGTGTCTTGTCGGCGTCGCCGGGCCGTACAATCAGGTAAGGTTCTTGCTCGACCGCGACCGCGTGGAAATAGGCCGCGATCCCTCGAATACCATCGTCCTGGACCGGGACCCCGGGGTCTCTCGAAAGCACGCCGCGATCACAAGGCAG
>JBMFPI010000344.1:0-3762 GCA_049969195.1 Armatimonadota bacterium | reverse complement strand
AGCCCTAACCGGCTCCAAAAACGGCCCTCGGCCGACTTACTACTGCTACCCCATAAGCGGAGATGGCGGATTCTGGTACCACCCACGCCCTAGCAAGGACGGCTCTTTCGGTATATACTTATTGTGTGTAACCCAGCGCACACACGTGGAGGCAAAGTATGTTCCGCGGAGTCCATCGCGTTGCCCTGATACTTGCGATCCTGCTCGGCGCGCTCGTCGCGTGCCGGGGTCAGGAAGGCATGAAGCAGCTCTCGGCCGACGGGATTACCGTCTCGTATCCGCCGGCAAACGAGGCGCAGGCCAAAAGAATTCTCGAGATCGCGACGAAATCGATTCGCCCCGCCACCGACATCCACCGGCAGATCATCGCGCTCTTGAACAACCCGTCCGAATTGGCGGAAGAGATTGCCGATCTCCTGGGGGCCGAGGAAGCCCAGGAGGCCGCCCGAGCCCGTCTTCTGGCCTACAAGCAGAAGTCAGAGGCGCTGGTCGCGTGTTTTTCCAATTTCCGGCTCGTTTCTACCGCGGATGCGGTCTCCACCGGAGGAGTGGATGCGGGTGTCCTGCAGGTTCGATACGCTCACGATATCGATGAGTTCAGCTTGGGCTTGGAGCTCGAGCGCGTAGACGCGGACCGGATCAAGCGCAGCTACTTCCCGGTTTTCGTGAACGCCGACGGTTCGATCAGGTCGGAAAAGAAGCTTGCGGACACGGCCATCACCCTGCTTGGCTCCGCCCGCTCCATGATAGCCGCGCCCATACATGAGACAGTCACCTGGATCATATCCGAAAAGCTGAATATCTACCACCCGTTCACCCGCTGGTTTCTGGAGGGGGTAAGCGGCTGGGTGACTACTCGCGTGCTCACCCGGGCGGATCCGAAGCTTGCGGGTCTTGCATCGGAGCTATTCTCGCCAGGTCCTACTGCGAAAAAGCTCAGGGACAAAGTCAACCTTCTGGCCTGGCCGCAGACTGCGTTCACGAACCGCAGCGAGGCGTATATCGATCCGGCGCTCGAGGTTGCACAGACGCAGTATTCCGTCGAGGCCATTTCCGAACTGCTCGGCGGCAACCGGGACAAGCGACTGGCAAAGATAATCGGAGAGCTCAAACACGGGCCGGACGCGGACACCGACGCCATCTGCGCCGTGATTAAGAAAGTGACCGGCGTCGATTTCAAGAAAACTCTGATGAACTACGTGCCCCAGGACATCAGGGACGGAATAGCTTCGGGCGAGGCCAAGAGGCTTATCGCGCAGGCGGAGAGGCTTGCACAGGAGAAGAAGTGGCGTGACGCGATCACGCGGCTCCGTCGAGCTCTCCAGATGACACCCGCCGACGTCAACGCGCGCCTGAACCTGGCATGGCTGGAGCGGGAGAACTCGGAAAGACTTGACTCGGAGATCCAGGTCTTCCTCGCCGCGCGCCTGCTCAAACAGCAGGACTACTCGTTGCATCTGTTCGCGACCAGCGTCGAGGGCAACTACGTCCTGGGCCGGCTCGCAATTCTTCTGGGCGATCTGCAATACGCCAAAAAGTTCCTGGAACCGGTTCTGGAAGCCAAACCCGACCACAAGGACGCAAAGCGAGCCATGGAGGAGATTCGGCGTATTGAGTCCGCCGCCAAAGGCTGGCAGTAAGGACTCGTTTTTTTGTGTTGGGGGGCCACACGGGCTTGCTTCGGGGTCGTAGTTCCAGGCTGTTGTGATAGGTATCAGTCCAGTCTCGCAGGCGCAAACGCCCGAAAAAAGGGACCCCGCCGTCCTGAACTTGATTAAGGATCGATCCCTGCGGCCGCTGGATGGTTAGACAGGTTCGCCACGACCTGATCCCCGCTGAAAGTGAACTGTCGTTGTAACAAACCCGTTTGTGGCAATTCTCCGGGGGAGTAGGGGACCGTGGAGTCGTCGAAATACCCTGGATTTGCGTTCTATCGCGACAGATCCCGGTCCGCGTGTCCGGACACGATCCGGCCGACGACCCGCAGTTCCGGCGGCGTCTGTTGTTCAGATTCTCTCCCTTTTCCCCATCACGGGCCTGGGGCGGCGCAGGGAGACGTCTACCAGTGCAGCAAGGCACGCACCGAGCTCCCGGATCTCGATCTTTATGCTCCTGTGGCCCTTGACGTCGGCCGCGAACCCTGTCGCCCTCACTCCGATATGATCGCACAGGAACAACGCCCTGTCGAGATGGAAGCGCTGGCTGACCACTATTATGCGGTTCAGGCCGAAGACGTGCTTTGCGCGATAGATGGAATCGTAAGTGCGGCGGATCGCATAATCGCCCATTCGCTGGGGCTCGTTATAGTGCGTGACGCGGTTGTCCCCGGACATCAAGAGCTTTTCCACCGCCCCGGCCCTGTAGAGCTTGATCGCCGCGTCCACCCGGTCCTGCAGTTGAACCGACAGCCGCCCATCCGGCCTCACGCCCGCTCCAAGGACGAGCGCGACCCGGCAGTGCGGGACGCGGCTCGGGTCCCAAAACACCCGGTCGCGGCCGAAGCGATGCACGTAAAGCCGTGCGCAAACCGGGGCCAGAACCATCGCAGCGACTGCGCCTGCGGCCAACCTGAGCAGCGCGCGGCGCATTCGGGTCGACCTGCGCTTGTTGGGTCGTTGCGATAGGACGCAAACCCGGCGTTCTCGACGGATCGACGCTCCACAACTAATCGGGAGAATCGCCGAAAGCGCGCGTGTCGGGACAGATTTCTTATGGAGGTTATTGCCGCTTCCCATTCGCGTGCGCTAAAATTCTGCGGAGTACGGCGATGACGCACAGGTACATTCGGGTTAGCCGGCTTGGCGCAGCATTCCTCCCGGCCAAATTCGCCGAGGCCGGGTACGGAGGCCCCGCACGACACGTGGAAGCCGATGAGGCCAGCCGCGCTCAGGCGATCAGATTCCTCGCGAGGGGCGGAACGCTCGTAGTCACGGGAGAGTGGTCTGAGGTATGTGCGTTTCGCAACGAAATCCTTAAGCGCGAAAATGAGCTGCTCCCGGAAAAAGCCGATAGACGAGAACGCCAGCTTATTTCACGCAATTTGAGACTTCGCCTGCTCACGACAGTCGACTGCCTTCCGCAGACGCAAACGGGGTTTGAAACCGACGAGCTGGCGGGCTTTCTGGGCGAGGGATCGCTTCCCGACGGTCTGCCTGTGTTACTGCCTGTTGATGAGGCCGAACGCCTGCTTGAGATCCCATCAAACCGGTGTCCGGTGCGCGCCATCGACGCGGAGCTCGTGACACATCCGGATGTGCTGGCGCCCAGGTCGCAGGAGACCATCGACCTGGTATGCGAGGCCTTAAGAAGCTGTAAACCCGACCTCCCAGACTCCCCCGAGGTGCTGGACCTGGGCTGCGGGTCGGGCGTGCTGACGATCGCCGCGTGGCAGATCCTCGGCGAAAAATCACCGACCATCACCGCTACGGACATACTGCCGGAGGCCGTCGCGACCGCACGGCTGAATTGGAGGCGGCTCTCACCCGTAGGCAGGGCGGGTCCGGAGGATCGGCTGACCGTACGCGCCGGCAACCTGTTCGAACCCGTCGACGACCGACGGTTCGACCTGGTGATCTTCAATGCGCCGTGGGTGGTCGCTCCGGCGAGGAACCGCGCGGAACTCGCACTCAATGACGAGCGGCAGGCGACGATCAAGGCCTTCCTGGAGGGCTGGCCCGGTCACCTGAAGCCCCGAGGCCGTGTGATCGTCGGCTACGCGTCCAACGCCGGCCAGAAGGCGATATCGCGTCTGGAATCGTTCAT
>JBMFPI010000343.1:0-3765 GCA_049969195.1 Armatimonadota bacterium | reverse complement strand
CCGGGAAACGCGTTGTCCGCAGCGTGCATCACCACAAGCCCGGTGCCGCCGGCGATTGCCGACGCAAAGTTGGACTTTGCGGTGTCACTCCATTCGGGGCCGTTGTAGTCGGAGAAGATAAGATCGTATCCCACGAGCTCAGACGCGTTTTCCAGTGCTGCCGAGGGGTACTCCGTTATCGTGACCTGGAACTTGCCGGATTCTTCAAGAACCTGCCTGATGAATGGAGATGACCGTCTCCAATCGTGGTTGTTGGCTCCGGAGAGCAGAAGGCACTTGATAGCCGCCATTGGTTACCTCACTTCTGGCCGTATTTCTCTTGGTATCGCTTGTACCCACGTCTTACTTCTTCCTCCGGGATCGGGATCGGCGTCCCTTTAAGCATCGCGAGGTGAACGGTCTTGGCAACGTCCTCGCACATCACCGCGGCTTTCAGTGCCTCCTTGGGATCCGGGCCGATTGTAAAGACACCGTGGTTCTGCAGCAAGATCGCCCGGCAGGTGCCGATGTACTTTACGACCGCTTCCCCGATCTGCTCTTCTCCGATCTGGCAGTACGGCGCACAAGGAATCGGCTCCCCGAACTCGTCCGCTATTGCAGTGAGCACTGCAGGGATAGGCATCCCGAGCGCGGCGAAGCTCGTCGCGTAGTTGGAGTGCGTGTGCACGATCGCATTAACGTGCGGCATGTGGCGGTAAATGTAGACGTGGGTGAGCGCGTCGGTCGAGGGTTTGAGATCCCCCTCGATCACGTTGCAGTGCAGGTCCACCACGACCATCTTCTCCGGAGTGAGTTCCTCGAAGGCAACACCACTTGGCTTCACAACCGCGTAGTTAGTTTCTGGATCACGCCCGCTAGCGTTGCCGCTGGTCATGGTGACCAGCCGCTCTTTGGGCAGCGCTTGGTTGACTTCACAAACGAGTTTGCGGAGTTCCTGCAGAAGCATTTAGTTTCCCAATGAAGTTGTCTCGATGGAATGCAAGCCCGGCGTTTTTGGTAATTCGACGCTCCTCCATTGAGCCGGAGAATCGCCGAGAACGCCTATCGCGACAGCCCGCTCGATCAAGGTTTTTGCGCGAACTCCCTAGCCCGTCAGCTTCTTTTTCAGGAGCTCGTTAACTACCCCGGGGTTCGCCTTTCCTTTCGTCTCCCGCATCACCTGGCCCACGAACCAGCCCAGAAGCTTTTGCTCCCCGGCGCGGAAGCGCTGCACCTCGTTCGGGTTATCGGCGAGAACACGGTTGACCGCGGACTCTATAGCAGACACGTCCGTAACCTGCTCAAGGCCCTTTTCTCTGACGATTTCCGCAGGCGGCTTGCCCGTTGCGAACATTTCCTCGAAAACGCTCTTGGCTGTGTTGCGATTGATCGTGCCTGCGTCGATCAGTTCGAGCAGGCTCGTCAGGTGGGCTGGAGTAAGCTTTGTCTGTGCAACGGACATCCCGGTCGCGTTCAGCAACCTGAGAAGCTCGCCGGTGATCCAATTGGCGACGGCTTTCGGGTCCTTCGAGCACTTAGCGCAGGAATCGTAGAAATCAGCGAGTTCGCGCGTGTCGGCAAGGATCTCGGCATCGGTTTGAGAAATGCCGTACTCTGTCATGAACCGCCTGATTTTGGCCGCAGGCAGTTCCGGCAGCTCCGAACGCAACCTGGAAATCCAATCCTCGGTGAATCTGAGGGGCACCAGGTCCGGGTCGGGAAAGTAACGATACTCTTGCTCGAACTCCTTGGATCGCATCGGGGTCGTCACTCCACGAGCGTCGTCCCACCGCCGGGTTTCCTGCACAATCCGGCCGCCGTCACGCAGGATCCTTATCTGCCGCTTTATCTCGTAATCGACCCCCAGATACACCGCGCGGAACGAGTTGAGGTTCTTGATCTCGGTTTTCACGCCGAACTCGGCCTGCCCTTTGGGGCGAACCGAGATGTTGGGCTCGCAGCGCATGCTGCCCTCCTCCATTTTGACGTCCGAGACGCCCAGATACAGGAGTATCTGTCTAAGTCTTTGTAAGTATTGCCGCGCTTCTTCTGCAGACTCGATCTGGTCCAGGCCTTCCGGAGGGGGGTTCTGGGTCACTATCTCCATCAACGGCACGCCACTGCGGTTGTAGTCCACATAGCTTCTGTTGCCCTCGACATGAAGCAGCTTGCCGGTGTCCTCTTCCATGTGGACGCGTCGAATTGCTATCTTCTTGGTCCTGCCGTCCGATAGTATCTCGACCCATCCGTTTACGCCCAGCGGGTAATCATACTGTGATATCTGGTAGTTCTTCGGTAGGTCAGGATAGTAATAGTTTTTGCGGTGAAATATGCACTGCGGGGCAATTGTGCAATTGAGCGCTAGCGCAGCCCGAGCCATCAGCTCAACAGCCCGCTCATTTATCACCGGCAAACTCCCCGGCAGCCCCAGACACACCGGACAGCACCTCGTGTTCGGCTCACCGCCAAAAGCCACCTCGCAACCACAGAACATTTTTGATCTGGTCTGCAGCTCGACGTGGACTTCCATACCTATGACAGGCTCGTATTCCACCATAGCTCTTCTTTTTCATTCCCGAAAAGGGCAGAGGGGAAGCACTTCCGTCAATCCCGAACGATGCGAGAACGCTGCCTTATCGCGCGCCTGCTCTATCGCGCTCGGAAGATTAGATTCCCGGCTTCTTCAAGTGATGCTCCGTGTTTTGCTCGTATGTGTACGCGACCCGAATGACAGTTTCTTCGTCCAGACCTTTCCCCATAATCTGGAGCCCTATGGGCAGTCCGTCTTTGAATCCGCACGGGATTGAAATGCCCGGGATGCCGGCGAGGTTGGCAGGAATCGTGCATATGTCGGCGAGTTTCATCGCGTACGGGTCATCGGCGCGTTCGCCGATTCCAAACGCGACGGTGGGCGAAGTCGGCGTAATCAGAACGTCGAACTCCTCGAAAGCTTTTTCGAAGTCTCGGCGCAGAAGTGTTCGCACCTTCTGCGCTTTCAGGTAATAAGCGTCGTAGTATCCCGCCGAGAGTGCATAGGTGCCGATCATTATGCGCTGTTTTACTTCCGGGCCGAACCCCTGCTCGCGGGTCTGCTCAAACATCGAAATCACTCCCGCGTTGCCCGTGCGTGAAGAGCCGGGAACAAGGGGCAGGATCGCACGCAGGCCATATCGCACACCGTCATACCGAGCCAGGTTCGAACTGCACTCAGCCGGCGCGATTATATAGTACACCGGCAAGCCGTACTCCACACTCGGCATCGAAATATCCCGAGCGTCCGCCCCGAGCGCGACCAGCAGGTCGACCGCGGCGCGTACGGCTGATTCGACATCCGGATCGGTGCCATGGCCAAAAAACTCCTTCGGAACCCCGATCTTGAGACCCTTAACGTCTTCCACCAGTGATTTCGTGAAATCGGGAACCGGCACGTCTAGCGAGGTCGAGTCGCGCGCGTCCTTACCGCAGATCGCGTTCATCACCAGCGCGCAGTCGGTCACGTCCTTTGTAATCGGCCCGATCTGATCGAGCGAGCTGGCAAACGCAATCAGCCCGTATCTCGACACACGGCCGTATGTGGGTTTCATGCCCACGACTCCGCAGAATGAAGCGGGCTGCCTGATCGACCCGCCGGTATCCGAGCCGAGCGCAAAAGCGCACTGGTCCGCCGCCACGGCCGCTGCAGAGCCGCCGCTCGAACCACCCGGCACAGTGTCCAGGTTCCAAGGATTGCGCGTCGTGAAGAACGCGGAGTTTTCCGTGGAGGAACCCATAGCAAATTCGTCCAGG
>JBMFPI010000342.1:0-3796 GCA_049969195.1 Armatimonadota bacterium | reverse complement strand
ATCCCATCCTACACTGCCGCTCGACCAAGTCGCGCCATCGTAGCTTCTGTCAAGGTGGGGGCGGTTTGACGCTTACGCATGTCCCCATGACGCTCAAGCGGCGTTCGGGCAGAAAAGAGATAGTTGTTCCGGACGGGTTGGAACATTCTGGGGGTACGGGCCCGGACTACCACGAGGCGCTTGTCATAGCGACATCTCGCGCACACCGCTGGAAAAAGCTATTAGATGAGGGAAAGTACGGCTCGATAATTGAAATGGCACAGGCGCTAAAGATAGACCGGCACCGCATGGCGCGCATGCTGCGGCTTACGCTACTTTCCCCAGACATCATCGAGGCGATACTTGCAGGTAACGAACCGGACGGGTTCTCCCTGCGTCAGCTCGTCGGCGAGATTCCAGTGCTTTGGGACGAGCAGATTGAGAAGTATGGGTTTACGGCTGCGAATAGGTAGCGTCAGCGTTCCCAGCAATCCAGATCGCGAGGCATTGCCCCATGGCCAAGCGCAAGTGGCAAAAACACTATAGTCCGGAATCCAGGCAGTCCACGAAGTACCCGCTGCGCAGGATCGTCCGGGAGTTCATCGAGCGCGGCCCGGTATACCCCGGCAGTCCGATGATGGTTGATCGATACCTCGAAGAGCTCGAATGTGGCCACATCGTCCGAACCAAGAGTGACTGGTTCGGTAGAACGAACGCGGTCCGCAGGAGATGCAAGAAATGCTGGCTGGAGCAACAAGAATCAACACCACCTCCCTCTTAAATGCTCCTGTCTCCGTGCCTGCAACCTACCCGGGCCTCCCTGCGTTCTCATAATGCACCGTCCTCGGAGTCAACGAACTGATCGTCCTCGTGCTCAAGCAGATCCAATTCCTCCCAGGTCACGCCGTAAGGCGCGCCCCCTGAAGTGTAGCCAACGATGTAGGCGAAGTTGTCGTCTTGATCAGGACCGAACTCCAACGCGCGTAGAGTCTTTCGCTCAACCCTCTGTGTGTCAAGCCGCTCCAGATCACGGCGGGCTGACTCAATCCTTTCGTCCGAGATAGGGACTCCGCACGCTTTCGGTTCGATGAGTGCGCAAAGCCTGTCCACCCGAAAATGCCGCCGATACCCACGGACGATGTCTTTGCCCGCGTAGTTCTTTATCCATTCTGAGGCAGCCTGCAACCGCTGCTTTCGGTCCATTCGCTGTCTATGCATGTTCGTAATGAGGCGTCTTGGCCTGCTCGGAAATACCCTCGCTGGACATTCTGTGGTCGCACCCCTCTGCGACCACAGGATTTAGAGAAAACCCGCCAAATAGAGAAAAAGTGTCGGAAAACGCGCTTCTCCGGGCCGAACCTCGACCACAGGAATCAGTTCGGATAACACCGCTGAAACCCCTGCTTTGTGCGCGTAAATACGCGAAAACCTCGCCGGAATCCGACGAGGCCATTTTCGCATAGAGAACAGTTTTATTTTAGTTGATGGTCGGGGCGGCGAGATTTGAACTCGCGACCTCTAGTTCCCAAAACTAGCGCGCTGACCAAACTGCGCTACGCCCCGACAGCCTCATTATACATCGCCGCCGCACGCCGGGCAAGACAGATGCTTATCAGGAGACTATTGCGATAGCGAGCAAATCCAGCGTTTTCGGCGATCTTCCCAGTCAGTTTAGGAGCGTCGACTCGCCGAAAACGCTGAGTTTGTGTTTTGTCGCGACAACCTCGATACAAAGCAAAGCCTAAGCGCATCTGAGCCTCGCCCCTACCCTCTCCCTATGAGTAAGAGTGAGTTCTACTACCAAATGGACTTCTGTCAGATGAGGCAGTTCTGCTTCGCGCTGATCCGGACGGGCTCGGGTATGTTGCGCCGTTCCCGGGTTGCGCTGGCACGTTGCCGGCGCACGGCATCGCGCAACCATCCACACCTGAGGACGCGGCCAGTATGCCCCTCAGATCGGGTCACGGTCCGGTCTGATTTGGCAAAGAAGCGGGCGACTGTCTTGCGGGAACAGTCAGTGCGGATCGAACGTATCGAACGATGTGGATATGGCATCACTTATCGGAAACGTCGCATGGAACACAATGCTGGCGCTCATTCCGGTCGGCCTGGCCTGCGCCGCGCTCCGGGTATCCCGGTGGACCCTACGGCCATGGGTGCGGGCGGTGCTCATAGCCGCGTTGGCGGCTGCGTGGCTGGTCTTCTTGCCCAACACGTGCTACCTGCTCACAGAGTGGCGGCATTTCCTGTTCAAACTCGACGCACAGGACCTGTTTGTGCGCTCGCGCACTCAACCGTATTTGTTGGCCCAGATTATCGGGTGGTCGGTCTTTTACTTTCTTTACAGCGGGTTCGGGATGCTGATGTTCGCCGTGGCAATCCGCCCTATGGAGTACCTGGCAGATAGAAACGGCGCGGCGCTATGGTTTTGGAGACTTCCACTATTCGTGGCGCTCTCGGTCGGCGTGTATCTGGGTTTGGTCGTGAGGCTGAACACATGGGACATTGTAAGTCGACCGGCAACTGTCTGGCAGTCCATCGTGCAGATCGGCGGGCACCCGCTGCTTGCGGCATTCATCATCGCGTTCGGCGTGTTCCTGTGGCTGGCATACGAATCGCTGGACATCTGGATCGAGGGCCTTGCCCACCGGCGAGGTAAAGCGGCATCCGACCGCGATTCGTCGGGAACGTGCAGGCTGTTGCGATAGGCGCTTTTCCGGCGATTGTCCCGCTCAGTCAAGAAGCATCGAATCGCCGAAAACGCCGGCTCCGCCTCCTATAGCTACAGCCTCGTGAAATCGAGTGAGAAAAGCGCCCGCTATTTTCCGTAACCGTTCGGGTGGCTGGAATGCCACCGCCAAGCGGTTTCGATTATCACACTGAGCTCCGGAAACGCCGGGCGGAACCCGAGCTCATCGGCAATCCTGGCCGAGCTCGCCACCAACACTGCCGGGTCGCCGGGGCGTCTGTCGGCCGGAACCCATTTGATCGGCTTGCCCGTAACACGTTCAGCGGTCTCGATCACCTCGAGTACGGAGTAGCCGTTTCCGTTGCCCATGTTGTACACGGCAGTGCCGTGTCCGTCCCTCAATGCTTTGAGGCCCAGTAGATGCGCCTGGGCCAGGTCGGTGACGTGTATGTAGTCCCGTATGCACGTGCCGTCCGGTGTGGGCCAGTCCGTGCCGTATACCCTGACGTGTTCGCGCTGGCCGAGGGCAGTCTGGAGTACGATCGGGATCAGATGATGTTCGGGAGTGTGATCTTCGCCGATCGTGCCCGACGGGTCAGCACCCGCCGCGTTAAAGTATCTGAACGAGATCGACCGCATCCCATACGCCTGCTCGTATTCTTTCAGGATTTCCTCCAGCATCAGCTTGGATCGGCCGTACGGGTTGGTCGGATTCTTGGGATGCTCTTCCGGGATTGGGACAACCTCAGGCTCGCCGAAAACGGCCGCGCTGGAAGAGAATACTAACTGCTTGCAGCCGAACTCGAGCATGACCTCGAGCATCGCCAGGCTCGACGAGACGTTGGTGATGTAATATTTCTGCGGGTCGGCGACGGACTCCGGCACATCCGCAAGCGCGGCGAAGTGCATCACGGCCTCGATCTCGTGAGTGGAGAAGATGCTCCGAAGAAGCTCTTTGTCGCCGATGTCTCCGATCACAACCTCGCTCCCGCACGCCGCCTCGACATGCCCAAAAGCCAGGTTGTCCAGGTTCACGATCAGGGCGTCCCGAAGCTCGACTTGGTGCCGGTCCAGGAAGTTGATCATGCCCACCATGCCGGCTTCCTCGCACCCGGTGGCCGCGATCCA
>JBMFPI010000341.1:0-3845 GCA_049969195.1 Armatimonadota bacterium | reverse complement strand
CCGAAGCACGCTGGACGGTCACGTGGTGCTCTCAAGGGATCTCGCGCACAAGAACCACTATCCGTCAATCGACGTCCTGGCAAGTGTCAGCCGTTTGATGCCCGATGTTGCGTCGGCTGACCACCTGGCCGCGGCGGCGACTCTGCGGGACGTGCTTGCTACTTACAGGTCTGCAGAAGACCTGATAAACATCGGGGCGTATGTCCAGGGGACAAACCCGAAGATCGACTACGCCGTGTCGCGTATCGACAAGGTCAACTCGTTTCTCAAACAGCAGGTTTCCGAACCTGCGCCTTATGGGGATACCGTCAACCGATTGAAGGCGCTGTTCGCTGAGACGAGATGAGAAAGTTCACTTTTTCACTCGAGCCGGTTCTGAACTATCGGAGAATCAAAGAGGAACTGCTGTTGGCCGAGCTTGCTGTCCTGCAGGCAGAGCTCCAGCGTCAAAATGCTGAGCTTTCCCGCCTGGTGGCTCAGCGGGAGTCGGGCCGAACCGAGCTCGCGGCGAAGCTGTCGTTGGCTGACGGGGATGGCATCAGAGCGGCCTATGCCTATTTTTTAGACCGATCGCGCGAGGTTCTCGCGCAGCAAGCGGTAGTGCAGAGAGCTATAGAGGCCGTGGAGGAGAAGACCAGACAGGTCCTCGCGGCATCTACAGATCGCAAAGCGCTGGAGCGGCTGCGCGATCGCAAGAAGAGCGAATACCTGCGACAGGTTAGCCTTGAAGAGCAGAAGCTACTGGACGAAATAGCGTCTACGCGGCACGCACGCAGATCCGCTGAGTCGGCGGCAATGGATGGGCGGTTTCAATGAGATTGGACAATATGCGCGCCGTTGAACGGAGGATAAGGCAGATAGAGTCGAGATGGGCGGCTCTGCAGGCCGGATATCTGTTCGGTCGGTTCCAGCCGGTCGGCGTGCCGTTTCAGTCGGTTTTGCAGGAGGTCACTCGGGCAAAGCCGGTTTCGTGTCCGAAGGACCTCGAGGATGTCATAAATGCTGCGGCGTCGAGAAACGGCCTGGACCCAAAACTGCTCAAGGCCGTAATTCAGGTCGAGTCGGGCTTTAAGCAGTCGGCGGTCTCGAGGGCAGGGGCGATCGGGTTGATGCAGCTCATGCCCGCTACGGCCAGGGCTCTTGGGGTCGATCCGTGGGACCCAGTCCAGAATATCGAAGGCGGGGCGAGGTACCTCAAGCAGCAGCTCGACAGGTTCGGCAGCCTTGAGAAGGCGCTGGCGGCCTACAATGCCGGGCCGGGCGTGGTGCTCAAGTACGGGGGGGTGCCGCCCTACGCCGAGACCCGGCGTTACATTGACAGGGTCATGGCCCTGATAGAATCTCTTTCTGAACCGTGAATAGTTGACAAGGGGAGGTATACGAAAGCTGTTGGCACCAGGCATATCAGCTAGCCCCGAAGCAGGCGTCGTAACGATGCCGCCGGCACAAGACGGCAAGCAAGTCGAGACACGTTGCGAGCAGGCGTTTGATTCGCTCGTCGCTGCCTTGCTTGTCTCGGCACCGTGTGTGGCGCCCGGCAGCATCGAAACCGCGCAGTCCGGCAGATCCGAGCGCAAGGCTATGGATCACGGTGAAGCCATACGTCCGGCTTGCGAGAAGTTTGCAGGTCAATGCCCATCAGTGGATGCGGGGGCCTTTCTCGTGCCAGTTCCCCAGGCCGCAGTACACCCGTTGTCGGACGTCGAGGTTTCAGTCGGGAGCAGTGGCCGGATTATGCTGCCGGCCGGCGCCGATCTTCCTACGACAGGCGATGCCCACGGTAGTGAGATGGCGTCCCGGTTCAAAGCAACCGGGGTTTCGCTCCGGGAATGGTATCGATCTGTTTCGGAGTTCGGCGCGGTCCCGGCTCCCGGGAACGGTCTTTTGATTTCTGGTGAATCACAGGTGCGAGAGGGCGTTCTGCCGGTCGGGGCCGAGAGGGTGCAATCGCCTTCGCCGGAGAACGTCGCGCAACCCAGCCGGCCGGCGGGCGAAGGACTCACAGGCTCTGCACCCCGCGAAGAAGACTTCGCTATCCCGGGGGAGAAGATTGCTGTGGCTGTGGTCGAGGGCCTCGCTGCGAGTTCGCCGGGGGCTTCTGCAGTTCGTGATCGCGCAGGGGACGTCCTGTTCACATCGGGCGCGGCCGAACGCCCCATCCAGGAGACACCCGCGGATGGAACGCACTTGTCTCGCGCAGTCACATCAGTTAATGGCGCTGCTGGCAAGATCGCTGCAGACAGGCGCATTGCTGAAGAGGGCGATGTGACGCCGCAGCGGATCGATCTTGCCCAGGACAATCCTGGGGTTGTATACGTTCGGCATCCTGTTCCGGAGGACACCCAACGGGGCGTTAGCGTAGTTCGCAGACTTGAAGCGCCCGGCGTTGAAGACATTGACGCAGTCAAGCCGAACGCGCATGCCACCGGGGTGGAGAACCCTAGTCTTGCATCTGCCAGCGGTCCGGATCGTCGGTTCGAGCCTCTTTTTTTCCACGTGCCGCGCCCCGGCGCGCCGGTTCACAACGAGGTTGTGGACCGCTTGAGTTCGGAGATCGTGAGGGCTGCATCCCTGCGCGTAGTCGAGGGCAGGACCGGTCTGGATATCAGGCTGGATCCCCCGCAGCTCGGCACGGTGCGTGTGAACATATTCATCGAGCACGGCAATCTAACGGCCTCGATTCAAACTACGACCGAATCGGCGAGGCAGATCTTGCAATCCGGTCTTGACGATCTGAAAGCCGCGCTTACCGATCAGGGGATCAACGTGCAGTCCCTGAGCGTGTCGGTGAATAGCCAGTCCTACCAGGGCTGGCACGCGGCCGCTGATGCGCACACGGCTTCCGATCATTTTCTGTCGGGGCAAACTCCGCGTTTGAATGCGAGCCCTGAGATTGAGGAACAGCCGGAAGACCCCGTGGGCGTGCTCAGGGCAGATCGATCGAGCGTTTTAGACTACCTGGCCTAGGAGAAAGTTCAATGATAACACCGACTACCGAAGCAACTACAGCCCAGGGGGCGTCGATCAGCAGGTCGGCTCAGAACCAGCTCGGCAAGGACGCTTTCCTGAAGCTTCTCATCACGCAGCTCAAAAGCCAGGACCCGATGAAGCCGATGGACGATAGGGAGTTCATAGCCCAGCTTGCGCAGATGTCCGCCCTGGAGCAAGTGCAACAGATCAGCCGAACCGTGGAGAGTTTTGCAAAGGCCCAAGTGAACTTCCAGGCTTTCAGTCTGATAGGCAGAACCGTCTCCTGGGTCGATGGCGAGTCCGGGCAGGAGGCTTCGGGCCGGGTTGACGCGGTACGCATCACAGGTGACGGTCCGGTGCTTCGAATAGGTGAAAAGGAGGTCAGGCTGGAAGATGTAGCAGGCGTCTCCTGATTCCCACGCTTGCCGCTCAGAAGCGCCCGGAGGCAGCGTTTGACGCAGCCCGGGCGCTTTTCTCCATCTTATATGGGGTATTTTGCCCCAGGTTGGTGTATTTCCCCGCCTCCGTCTTATGTAACCCCTGCGAGGGTTGTTGCGATAGGACTCAAGCCCGCGTTTTCTTGCCATTCGACCCTCCTCAGCCGGGCGCGAAAATCGCCGAAAATGCGCCGATCGCAACAGCCTGCAGCCTGCTTTGCACGAAAAAACAACCGGCACGGCCGATTCATTCCTGGTACGGCAATTGCTGTTGAATGCAGCGCGGAAACCGCTGGTTCCCGCAAACGAACGATGCTGCAGTGATGAAACCGTGCTTGACAGAGTAAGCCGACATTCAGGAGTTGGGCAAACCACTACTGGGGCGCCGCGGAACACGCAGCCTCGCGACAAGAGCAAGTTCGCCGGGATGCTGGAGCA
>JBMFPI010000340.1:1906-3881 GCA_049969195.1 Armatimonadota bacterium | reverse complement strand
TTGGCGTCGAGGCCGACCCGGTTCGAGTCCGCGTCCCACGAGTTCGCGAGCGTCCGGGTGTTCCCGTTCTTGTCCTTGAAGGACACCGTGTCCAAAAGCCCGGTGGGAGTATACGTATAGCTCCTGAGCACCTGCGTCTGCGAGTCGTTCTTCACCTGAACCAGATTCCCCGCGCCGTCATAAGAATACCGATACATCCCCGGCCACCTGACAAGCTGGTCAGCCTGATCTACCCCATAGGATTCCTGCCCGCTGGGGGGTCAGGCGGTTTCCCAATGGTAGCCGTACCACCACCGGCTGACATCCAGCAGACTCGCGGAGACCCAGGCCCGGCAACGGAATTGCCGGGCCATCTGAACTTTGGGAGTAGCTCGGCGTCACCGTCGATCCGGACGCGTTCTTCACCTCCTGCAGGCTCCCGTCCGAGTAGTAGGTGTAAATATGCGTCGCCGGCCAGCTAGTGCTTAGGCAGCGGCTGTTCTGGTGATTCACTCTCTGGAATGAAGCGGTTGAACGGATAGTCTATCCGACCGATGTATTTGCCTGAGCGCGATGCTAAATAAGTCTCCAGTTCTCGCACTGGATGTCCATCGACTGTGTACATACCCTCCGTTGTGCCAGGACGATAAACGTAGCGCGTCTTTGGCCAAGGAGAGCTTATCTCACCCACGTACACGCTACCGTCGACCCGGCGCTGGACTAACAGTGTGATCCCGCGCTTGAGGTCAACGAAATACTCGCTTATGGGGTCCTCGAATCTCAGGTACGGTCCTTGTCCGCTTTTCGCTGGGTACCAGTAGACTTTGACGGGCCAAGCCCCTCCTCCATCAGGGGGTACCCATCTGCACCTACCGTGAACATCCCTAGTCTGGATACACACCTGCCTTTTCCACTCTGCACAAAGTATCTTCCACAGCCGAGCCCGGTAGATAACTGATCCCGTCTCGTTGGGGAGCGGGATACTACATTGTTTCCATACGACGAATCCAGAGCCGATCCATGCCATCAGGCACACGCCTGCGACTAAGATTCCCCATAATGGATATGGGGCAACCGACCGGCGACTACGCCGTTGTGCTGCTTGATACGTCGGCTCCTCTCTTAACTCAGAACCGCAGTCTGCGCAGACTGTCGAACCAGCTCGATATTCGAAGCCGCATGTCGGACACCAAGGCATTGTCCGCCCCCTATCATCACGGCACTTTCATAAGCATAGGCCGCGTCAGAATGAGTCTGTTCCGCCGAACTCTTCCCACCACGCACCGTCTATACTAAATCCACCCAGGCCAACGCCAATGCCAAGAGTGTCGGCCCAGTAATCGTGCATGCGAAAGTCAAGTATGCACTCGAACCGAAACGTCCTCTTGCAGCAGTTAACCTTGATTAGACACAGGGACTTACGGAAGAAGCTATGGCGGGCAACCGTAAACCAACCGAGGTCTAACAGAGTATCTGTCTCTTGCCTGGTCTCGTCATCACTCCACTGGGTGATCACACTTGTCGAGCGCGTCCCCTTGCACGCGCGTCGGGCTGCGGCACGTACGTGTCCGGCTACATCCTGCTGATAGGCAGCCACCGCACGTTGCACGGCGCGAGTTCCCCGGTACATGCCCAGAAAACCCATGTCACTTAGGTCGACTGCGCTCCCTCCGCCAAACACGTAGTGCCAGGCAAAGAACACGTCGGGAGATGGCCACTGAATGAGGAGGCCGCTCGGATCGACTAGATGCATCGGTGCCCCGCCTGCATATGCGTATACGGCGACGCCTTGTCCCGCCGGATCCCTCTGCGTGAACCTCCCCACCTCCGAGTCGTAGAACCTGACGCCCAACTGCAGCAGGGCGAAGTCGGGCTCCATGTAGTGCGCGTAGTAGCCGAGTCGGCCTACGTATTGGTAGGGCTGGGAGACGGAGCCGGAGTATCGGTCGTGGGAGAGCAGCGAGCCGTAGGCATCGTAGGTGTAACGGTCAGTGAC
>JBMFPI010000340.1:900-1896 GCA_049969195.1 Armatimonadota bacterium | reverse complement strand
GGTGTCTATTCCAGCCTCGGGGAACTGCTTTGCGACCTCTCCTATCATCCTGTTAGCCCACCTGGCGGCTGATCGGGCCGATGCATCGCAGCTACTGCCGGGAAAAAAGGTTGGAAGAAGTCCTTTGGGATCGGTGAGCACAGTCGGCTGATTCCGTACATAAGCATAGGATGTTTCCCTGTCAGCAGGAAATGCGTCCCGGCTCGTGAACCTCCCCACCTTCGGATCATAGAACCTCACGCCTAGCTGCAACAGCCCGAACTCAGGTTCCTGGTACTGCGTATAATACCCCAACTGGCCGACGTACTGATATGGCTGGGAGACGGAGCCGGAGTATCGGTCGTGGGAGAGCAGCGAGCCGTAGGCATCGTAGGTGTAACGGTCGGTGACGGCTCCGTTGGCATCGGTCAGCAGCCTGGTCGAACCCAACTCGTCGAAGTGGTAGTAGCGCGTGCCGTTTGTCGAGTCGAGTCTCGCGATAAGTGACCCGCCCGGCTCGCGGATGTAGTAGGCGGTCGTGCCCAATGTCGATTCCTCTATCACGGCTGGGATTCCCGCCGTGGTGTCGTAGACGAAGGCGTAGGCTGTCCCGTTGGCGTTCATGCCCACACGGTTGGAGTCCGCATCCCAGTTGTTCGAGAGCGTCCGGGTCTGGCCGTCCTTGTCCTTATACGTCGCCGTGGCCAGAAGCCCTGCAGGAGTGTAGGTGTAGCTCTTGAGCACCTGCGTCTGCGAGTCGTTCTTCACTTGGACCAGATTCCCCGCGCCGTCATAAGAATACCGATACATCCCAGGCCACCTGACAAGCTGGTCACCATCATTATACACCATCGGGTTCGGGTCCGCGGGCGGATGGATGCGGTTCCCGACCCAGTCGTACTCGTAGTCACCGCCCGCCGGCTGACCCGGAACGGGAGCGAGAGGCGTCGGGGGCGGAGGAGAGGGCAGCCTGCCGCGGGGAACCGGGTCCGGGATAGCATATCCCGGACCATCGAG
>JBMFPI010000340.1:0-890 GCA_049969195.1 Armatimonadota bacterium | reverse complement strand
AGAGGCGTCGGGGGCGGAGGAGAGGGCAGCCTGCCGCGGGGAACCGGGTCCGGGATAGCATATCCCGGACCATCGAGTTTCGGGACTTCCGTTCCGCCGAGCTCCACTCAAGTCCCGAAGCACCAAATACCAACCGCGACCGGTGCAGACCGCCCGACCCTCACTGGTGCAGTATAGCCCGGCCGGTGACAACACGCTGAGCCTGGTTTCCTTTTCCCAAAAGAGTCACAGCCACAATCTGATGCTGACGCGGCCTGATGTCCACGATCTTCACGAGGAAATGCTTGTTGTCCGGCAGCCATCCCAATGGGTAGACCACTCCATCCCCGGAATCCAGAGGCACCTTCTCGATTGTGCGGGAGACAACATCGAAGACCGATAGCTCGGCTGAGTCCGCTGTGGCAAGAACTGCCAAGCGGGACCCGTCAGGGGACCAGACATAGTCCAGGTCTGCTGGACGACCGCGCGCAACTGCCCAACGCTGTCCGCTCTTGAGCGAGTGGCACACAAGTTGATTACTGATGATATAGGCGAGGTTGCGCCCGTCAGGCGAGCAGCGCGGCTTGCTGACGGCCTCCAGCGACGCGCTCCACACATTCTTGCCTTGCATGCTTGCGAGTACCACTTCACACACTCGAAGGCTCTTCGAATCGGAATGCGGCGTGCAGGCGTAAACCACTGAAGCACCGCCGCGCCCCCACACCGCATCCCAAACCGTGACGTTGCGCGCCAAGGATTTGGCCTGCCGGTTCCGGAGGTCAATGGACTGCAGCCCTATCCCCGATCGGAAAGGCCTCACAAGAAGTCTGCGGCCATCTGGCGAAACTGAGTACGGAGAGGGGTATATCGCAGCGTCGCGAACCAGCACCTCGCAAGTGCGTGCCGTCAGG
>JBMFPI010000339.1:0-3888 GCA_049969195.1 Armatimonadota bacterium | reverse complement strand
GGTTCCGCCGCCACTGACATCGGGCTTTGAAAACCAGACCTTCGTCATATCCATCTTTGCCCCGAACCGGTTGCGGAACATGATCACACTGCCGATTTTGCCGGATCGGATGATCTCCCGCGCGCGCAAGACCGGTTCATGAAATCTGTGGCAGAACGCCGTAACCAGCAGCTTGCCGGTTCGTTCGGCGCACTCCACCATCTGTCGGGCCTCCCCCGCATTCAGCGCTAGGGGCTTCTCGCAGAGCACGGCGACCCCGGCCTCAAGTGCGGCACAAACGGCCTCTTTGTGGAACTTTGGCGGCGTGCACACGCTCACTGCGTCCAGCTTCTCCTTCGTAAGAAGGTCCTCGTAGCTCGGGTATGCATGGCCTTCTCCAACGAGATTGATCGCTCGCTGGATGTCCAAATCCGCTCCAGCCGCGATCTCGACATCATCACACTCTCGATAGCCCCTGACATGCTCGGAGGCGATGCCTCCGCATCCGATAATCCCGATTCTCATTGAGCCAACCCTTTCATTATCTCTGGGCCGTTGCGATAGAACGTAAACTCGGCGTTTTTTGCAATTCGATACTCCCCCAACTAAGCGGGATAGTCGCCAAGAACGCACCTATGGCAACAGCACAGTTACCTCGTCCGCTATCTCGAGCAAGCAGGCTCACGCACGTTCCCGCCGAATCCTGGAAATCTTGATGTCGCTAGCCCTACCAGCGCTTCGGGAATCAAGTGACGAGCGAATTTCAAATCACCAACCTGCGCTACCTTTGAATCCTCGACCCCGCGCCCTTAAGCTGGTTCTCCACCTCTTCCAGCGTCGCCCAGTTGAGATCACCAGGTATGGAGTGCTTGACCGCGGAGAAGGCTGTCCCGTAATCTACGCCTTTCTGAACGCCGCCGGTCAGATACCCGTAAATGAAGCCGGCCGTGAACGAATCGCCAGCCCCAACACGGTCCACGAGTTCGCATGAGTATTTCGCACTCTCGTGGAAGTTGCCGTCCGCATACGCGAACGCGGACCAGTTATTCCGCAGGACCGAAATGTCCTCCCGCAGCGTGATCGCGACCACCTCGAAGCCGAACCGTTCGTGAAGCCTGACCGCCACCTGCTGGTAGCTCGGTTCGCGAATGCCGAAGACGATGCCGGTGTCCTCTTCGGTGGTGATCAGGATGTCGACGTATTCCATCATAGGAACCTGGCAGGCATTGGCCTCCTCGGGCGACCAGAGTTTCTTGCGGTAGTTGACGTCGTAGCTGACCATGGCCCCCGCCGACTTAGCGGCCTTGATCGCCTCGAATGTGGCCTCGGCGCAGGACCTCGAGAGGGCCGGTGTGATTCCGCTCACGTGAAAGAGCTTGCACCCGTCAAATACTTTCTGCCAATCGACCTCACCGGGCGCAAGCATGCTCATGGCCGAGCCGGCACGATCGTAAACAACACTCGAAGCTCTCGGGTTAGCCCCGAACTCCAGGAAGTAGATTCCGACACGCCCAGACTCCGACCAGACGATGTTCGACGTATCTACCCCGTGCTCTCGAGCCTTGTTGCGGACCATCCGCCCGAGCGGATTCTCGGGCAGCTTCGAGACCCAGGCGCTTTCGATCCCGAGTCTTGCAACCCCGACAGCCACATTCAGCTCTCCACCGCCGACTTTGACATCGAACGAACTCGCCTGCTCCAGCCTGTGGAAATCCGGCGGCGATAGCCTCAACATAGCCTCACCGAGTGTTACAACCTGCGCCATACAAAACCTCCGATTCCGATCTTTCAGTATCAGGCACCATATCCTCCGGGAGCTTCCGTCAATGTAGCATTCCCCGCCCGAACCTGTCAAGCCGCAGGGGTGCCGCGGGTCAGCTCAGTCTCGCGAGCGCGAATGCCCAGGGCTCCGTCATCCTGAACTTGATTGAGGATCGACACCTTCGCCCTCTCGATGCTGAAACAAGTTCAGCATGACCCGATTCCCGCGGAACCGAACCGTCTAATCAGGACCTGATCCTGGACGGGGCGCAGACGGCGTGATATAATCGGGCAACGCGAATTCTGAATCTTTGGAGGATGCGATGACCGACAACAGGCCGCTGGCCGGGCGAATATCAGTGTGGTTGCGTGAACGGGTTCGCGAGGCCGGCGCAAAGGGCCTGGTAGTAGGACTGAGCGGGGGGTTGGACTCCTCAGTCACAGCAGCGCTCGCCAAGATGGCTTGCGGCGACAACGTCCTAGGTATGATAATGCCCTGCCATTCTGACCCGAAGTCGGCGGCTGACGCGTTCAAAGTCGCGGAATCGTTGGGGATACGCACGCACGTTGCGGACCTCACCGCCGCTTACGACGCCCTGATCGCCAAAGTACCGCATTCGGACGGAATAGAGCTCACGAACGTGCGGCCGCGATTGCGAATGACCGCCCTTTACTGCGCAGCGCAGGCGGCGAATTACCTTGTCTGCGGAACATCGAACAAGACCGAAACCATGGTCGGCTACTTCACCAAGTGGGGCGACGGGGCCAGCGACGTCCAGCCTCTAGGCGGGCTTTACAAATTCCAGGTTCGCGAGCTCGCCCGAGATCTAGGCATACCGCAAGAGATTATCACCAAGCCGCCCACCGCGGATCTCTGGGAGGGCCAGACGGACGAGAGCGAGATAGGTATGACCTACGCGGAGCTTGACGCGGTCCTTCAGGCAATAGAGACCGGCGACCTCGCTAACTGCAGCCCCGAGTCCGTCGAACGCGTGCGCCAAATGATCGCGAGATCCGAACACAAGAGACGGCCGATACCCGTTTTCCACCCATAGTGAACCGGCGTCGCCTCACACTTCGCAGCTCTGGATATGGGGTTGTCGCGACAGAACCCAGACCCGGCGTTTTCGGTAGTTCGACGCTCCTCCACCAGGCACCAGAACCGCCGGGCACGTGCCTATCGCGACAGCCCGGGCTATAGTTCGAGCTTCCCGAATCGACCTTCGGTAGGGATCAGAGACTCGCGAATGCGTTCGTATGCCTCGTTGATCGATTTCAGGATCTGTGCGGCGCGTTTTTCCTCTTCAGAGCCGGCCGGGAATCGCTTGGGATCAGCTCGAGCAGCCAGTCTGCGCCAGGCTTCCTCGACAGCTGCAAGGTCCGCCCCCGGCGTCAGACCCAGAAGCCTATAGTCGGATGCGAGCCTCGCCTGGCGGGCAGCGTCAGTCATCCCGACGGGGGCCGGGACGCCCGCTCGTGTGAAATCGTTGGCGCTCTCCCAGGACTTGATCTCCTCGAGAGCCTTTCTGCGAGCCGCGACATCGCGGGCTTCTTCCTCAGCGGCGACCGAGCCGATGCGTTCCGTCGCCGTGGCGAAATAGCTGCGCACTACCAGGGCTATTCTTCTGAAGATGCTCATCGGATTGACAGCGATGCGCAAAGCAAGACGGACCGCCGCTCCTACCCTCGATCAGCGGTTCCCCCGACCGACAGCGCCTCCTGGATGCTATGCTCGACCGTATCAACCGCAGTCGCCAACCCGCCAAGCTCGGTCTTGAGCTCCTCGTTGGCGGCTGTCCACTCCGCTATGTCGGATGACTTTATGCGCATCAGGCGCGCGCGAAGCCCTTCGAACGCGCACTGGATGCTGTCGAGCTGGTCAAGGACGCGCCTCGCGGCCTGATCGATCGCGTGATAGTCGTCGAGTTCCTGCCGTTTGGCCTTCAGTGAGGCCTCAATCTCCAGTCGCCGCTGCGGATCGATCTCCGACTGCAGCTTCGCCTCGAGAGTGCGTATCCGGGCCTCGATCTCGCCCGCATCCGTTCGATTCAGGTAGCGCTGCAGCTCGCGGCGCTTCTCGGCCATCGCGATGCCGCGCTCCAGAACGTGCTCAGTCTGCTCGACCGTTTCGGCAAGACCGACCGCAAA
>JBMFPI010000338.1:0-3909 GCA_049969195.1 Armatimonadota bacterium | reverse complement strand
TCCGGGCCCAACCGGACGGTTCCATCGGGGTTCAGGAGCACGCCGTCGTTGTCCGGCACCGGCCGCCAATCGGCGCCCTCTTCGCTGGTCGTGAGCATGCTGTCGGCATAGCGGATCCCAGCCTCGGCAAGCTGCGCGACGACGTCCGCATTCGAAGACCGCTCCGACCTGAGCAGGTTCCGAGCGACCATAGCAACAAAGACCGCCCCTATGGTCCCCAGTATGAACATGACCATAATCGCGATCACGAGCGTCTGGCCGCGGATAGCCGAGCCGCGCGAACCGTGCCGCCCTCCTGTGCCCGAAGCACGAACATGGCCGGCCTTCCCACGGAACAAACGCACGGGCAACCGACGGCTGAAAACCAAACTCTGCAGACTACCTGAGCGCATTTCGCACCTTGACACTGTTCGTAAGATCGACCTCGTGCGGCTTGCTGGTCTCCGGATCGAACATCCGGATCCCCATATGAATGGTGACAAGGCTCTTGGTGGTGTAGTCACCTTTCACCACATCTTCCTCCCGGTTGAATTGAACCTTGTAATCGACCGCAATGGGCACGTGTCTGCCTGGGCCGTTGCCAGGAATAACTGGCAGGTCGTGGCGCTCGTCCGGGCTAAACTCGATCCAGCCGGTGTCGTAGTCGATCTTGTACTGGTTGTACGTGGGATCTCCCAAACTGAGCGGAACTCTCTCGTAGCGAATCGGTTTCCCATAGTGGCTACCCGGCGCCATATCAGGCCCGACCACTCGTTCGCTGCCCGGCACAATCCGTGCGTTCGAAAAGTAGAAGGGCGAGGTTGGATCGAACGTGCTGAGAAGCGCCATTCGCCTAGCGCTGCCCCGGTCCGTTTGATAAACGTTATGAAAAGCCGCGTTGATGGCTTCCGGATCCAGCAGGCACACGGGCCCGGCTCGCGCACCTCCCGGACGCGGCGGGTCGAGGGCGAAGTTCACCGTGCCCTTGTTGAGATCAACGGTGAACGCCATCTCGACCGGCTCGTTGCCCCCGCTGGTGATCCGGCCGGTACTGACATATTCCGTAAGGTCGAAAGTAGGTACGGGAGCCTGCCAGGCCCCACCTACAAACTCATATTTGAACACGACCAGGTGGCCGCGAGAGTCGAATCCGGTGGAGTACGCCAGCTTGTTGTCGTTGCGAAGGACCGTGACGGTCCAGTTCATCTCGTCGGCGGAGGACCCGGGACGGTTATCTATCCAGTAGCCGTAGCTAGCCGTGAAAGTAACCGGCACGGCGTTCGGATAGTCGAAGCTGCGGTCGGTAGCGTAGGTCCCTTCGAAAGCGTCGTTGTTTATCGCCTGGAAGCGGAATGTAACCGACGGCTCCACCGCCGTGCAATTGCCGGAGTTCGGATCGAACGTGCCTACCACCAGGTCCTGATACCTGCCGATCCCGATGACTCTGGCTATCTCCATCCAGCGCTCGCAGCAAGGCCGGCCCTCCTTGTTCGGCGCGGTCCGGTAGAAGAAGATGGGATCGGTAAGCCTCTTCTCGATGGGCATGCCGGGCGGGAAGAGGGTGTCATCGTGAGGGTCGAACTCCACCCTATACAGGACAACCTGGTTCTCCGCACCCGGCTCCACCTGGCCCTCCCACGGCGACCGCCATCCGAAGAGCCCCTCGCCCGGCGGCGGCGTTGGCGCCGGGTTCGCCGCCGGGTCGTACTTGGGATTGTTGTAGCGCAGCCCCAGGAAGTAGCGCACGATGGTCACATCCTGCTGGAGAGGCATTTTAGGTACGGCCGAGACATTGGTCGAACCGCACACTGGACACGGCGGCCACGCCTCATTGCCCCGGGGATAGTCCCGCGGTTTGTCCGGATCGTGCTCGGGGTTGTTGCAGTGCATGGTCATCATCGGCAGGATGAAGTCGATCTTGCCGTGAGGTAAGGTAAAGCATTCGATGCTGTTGTCGACCTGCCTCACCGGGAGCTGGATCGGGCCCTGCGCGCCATTGGCGTAGGTGAAAGTCGGGGTCACGCCGTCGTCATAGATATCTACCGTCGAGACGGAGTTATCGAAGACGAACATAGCCTCCCCGAGCTCGCGGCTGATTTGCTCCATCCCGGTCCGGGCGGCATCCTGGGCGTCGATCATCGCCTGCGCCTGCCGGGTCATACGAAACGACTGGACGACCGGATACAGCACCAGCCCTACCAGTATGACCGATATGGCCATTACGACCAGTATCTCGATTAGCGAGAAGCCTCGATTGCTTCGCATAGCGCTATCCGCTTTCAGCTTTTGATCAGACTGGTACTCATATCGACGTAGCGCCAGTTCTTGCCGTCGCGCCACTGGACGCGCACAGTGAAAGAGGACCCCACGACGACGATTCTGCCGTTGCGCGGCAGGAACCCGCCTTCAGGCACTTTCAGGTCAATGCACCAACCGTCGTCTGAGCCGTCCGTCGGGAGGTCGATCTGATGAGATTCGCCGCTGACCTTGTGCTCGACGCGTTCCCCGTTCTCGATAGTAACGTACGTGTAGTCCACGACCACCGTCTTCAGCCCCTCGGACGGCGAGAAGAGCAGACGGTTCGAGAGTCCGTCAGGAAAGCTGCTATCGTACTTGACCTTGAAGCTTCGATAATCAGGGTTGCCCGAACCGTATTTACGCGAGTAGGTAGCGTAAGCCTTGTGGCACTGTATGGACCAGTCCCCGTCGGCGCGATAGTAAAACCTCAGATGCCTGCCGGCCAACGGCACGCGCGCGAGCACGTTGCCCGCGTAGTCCACCAGATCCGCCTGCGCAGGCAGATTGACGATGCCGGCCTTGAAATCGATGTCATTGGGCGAACCAGGCAAGTTAACACGCAGCCCGGTCGCAAGGTCCATAACCAGCAGAGGTACCGGGATCGAACTCCCAGTGCCGGGATCCATTATGAGGCCCTTGTAGCCGTCCTCTTCGCCCGGGTTGTCCGTGGGATCCCCGATGTTGAGTATGAACCGCAGCGACAGCTTAACCGGGATAACCTCAGCACCAGTCCTGGGCTGAGGCACGACCCTGTCCTCGCGGATGATGCGCAGATCGTATATTCTATAGCTGATCCTCGCTTCGATGGGGCGGACGCCGCGTCCGGTGTATTCATACCGGTTATGCCCCGCCGGATTGAACGCGACAACGCCCATAATGGCGTCTGCGAGGGCGTACTCGTAAGGGTCGTTGGACCAGCCGGTAGAAGCTCGCTGCCGAAAGCCCCGGGCGCACGTGTCGCTGTAGCGCTCCAGCTCCATAAGTTGGTAGCCCGCTGGCACGTCCTGGACAGGAACCTCTATCCAGTCAGCGTAATCGCCGGGGATGTAATCGGCCGGGTCGAGTGGGACGCGCTGGTCAACCTTGCTGAAAAGCTCCCACTCTTCGTCGGAAGCAGACGGATCCGCGCTGGCCCAGAATGAATAGCTTATATAATAGAGCCGCCTGGCAACCCCGGGACTAGCGGGAAACGCGACGTGAAATACGAGGGTGTTTGGATCTTTCTGGCTCGGCACAAGTTCGTAGTCT
The DNA here is from genome assembly GCA_049969195.1 of Armatimonadota bacterium. Classification (GTDB taxonomy): domain Bacteria; phylum Armatimonadota; class UBA5829; order UBA5829; family UBA5829; genus CALJES01. The sequence continues at coordinate 384 of JBMFPI010000338.1, read as the reverse complement.
ACGGCATACTCACCGGGTCGGAGAGCCGGGGGAGCGTCCTCGTGATCGCCCAGGCGGCGTCTGAGGTCGCCGCTTTTGATCGACAGTCCCTGAATCTCGCCCGTGTTCGGATCCTGAGCAACGTCGATAGGGCTGAAGGCGAGCGTGTATTTCGAGCCGTACTCAGCCCCGGCGCCGGTGCGGAAGTAGCTTGCCACGGGCACCAGAGTGGTTTCTCCGATCACCTGCCGAACGTTGAGCGCGTTTCCGCGCGCGTACCGACCGCCGACCCTTATCCAATCGCCCGTCGCAGGGTCTTTCAGGAAGTCCTCAAACGGCGGAGGAGGAGCCTGGTCGTTGATGACGACGCCATTCTCGTCGACGGCGAGAATCCCGACCGGAAGG
>JBMFPI010000337.1:0-3915 GCA_049969195.1 Armatimonadota bacterium | reverse complement strand
AGAACACCCCGATCACAGGAGCGCTCCGCTCAACTTTCTTTACGTTCTCTGCGAGTGCGACTGCTCTTGCCATGGCTTCAACTCCTTATCGATTCTAATCGCGAAAGTGCGAAAGCATTACAGCCGGGTCCTGCCGTGCTGAATTTCGTCCAGGATTTCGTTCGGGCCTGCTTTCCCAGACAGGTGTTGGAATGGTTTCGCCATCGCAGGCCGTTGCGATAGGCAGATCTTCGCCGATTCTCTCGAGCTTGGCTGGCTGGCGTCGAGTCGCCAAAGACGCCGGATCTGCGTTCCATTGCAGTTACCTCATATCCGCAATGTGCTTATTAGCCATACAGGCGGCAGTTTTCCTCTTTGTGCAGGATGTGCGGCCCGCAAACGCGAAGAAGCAAAGCGTGACTGGATTTGCAAAGCTGGAATCGGCGTTCGGTCCTGACGGCGCACGCGAGATCGGCGTAGTAATCCCCTACGAAGAGATATACATCCGCGACCGTTGGGAAGACCTGACTTCGTGCCCATGGTGGTATCGCCATTCGCCTGAGATCGACAAGCAGATCGAGTGGTGGACGCAGGTCCGGCGCTTCCTCGATATAGACTGGTTTGCCTTGCCTGTATTTTATTCGCGCGATGAGCAGCAGTACATTTGGATCGATCACCGCGCCGACGGCAATTATCTGATCAACTCCCGCAGGGACCTACAGCGCAAAATCGAGCGCCCGACGGTCGGCGGCTGGAACCGCGAGGGGGCCATTGAATCGGCGCGCCCGGAGAACCCGCCGGACACTTTCGACGAGATCGACCGCCGCATTCGCGTTCCGCAAGAGCACTCCGGCCCGGTCGACCTTGAAGGTCGCGACGACCTCGCCAAGGCCCTTATGGCCGGACCGGCTCGCGAGCTGTACCCGATCTCACATGTCTCTTCGCCGCTTTGGAACTGCTACGGCCTCTGGGGGTTCGAGGGTTTGATGACCCGAATCGTCGAACGCCGCGATCTGGTCGTGTATGCGTCCGAGCGGCTCCTGGAGAGGCAACTGCATTCCATCAGAGTCGCAGCGGCTATGGGCGCGAGGGCGATCTGGATCGAGGAGTGCTTTACGGATATGATACACCCGGACGAGTTTGCTGCCCTGAATGTGCCCATGATTGCCCGCATGGTCGAGGCGATCCGGGCCGAGGGAATGAAAAGCATCTACTACTTTTGCGGCAACCCGGCCGGAAGGCTCGATCACATCCTCTCGACCTGTGCGGACGCGCTCGCGTTCGAGGAGAGCAAGAAGGGCTTTGACATCGACATCGACCAGTTGGCGGAGTACGTAGACGGCCGCTGCGTGCTGTTTGGCAACCTGGATGCGGTCGGCGTTCTCCAGAACGGCACTGATGATGAGCTTCGTCTGGAGATCCAGCGCCAGATCGCCGCCGGACGACGCAACCGAAGCCGATTCGTGATGAGTGTCGGCAGCCCCGTGACTCCGCTCACCCCGCCTGAGAGGCTCAAATTGTACTGCGAACTGTCGCGGTCCGCATAGTCCATCCGCGGACCGGGCTGTTAAGTTAGGCGACTTGTTGCCGAGTCAGACTCCCTGCTTGCGATGGCAATGACGTCGGTGGTGCAGGCTAAGCGGCTTCCAGATAGATGACCTGACTGCTGTCGTCGTAGGCCAAAATCTCAGCGTACCTGCCCCATTCGATTGCCAGATCGAGCTGACGTCTGGCTTCTTCGGGTGGGAATTCGAGCTCTAGGGCCGCTAGCGCGACGTCGTACTCGATCTTGCGCTCATTCGCGGCCTCAAGAAGCTTCAGCAGCCATCCGAACAGCGGTAGCCGCCTAATTCGGGTAGCAAAGATCTCTTTTCGACCCAGGATACGTGCCTCGGCGAACGTTTCGCCCAGCGGCGTAAGGGATATATCGCCTTGAGCGAGCGTTGCAAATCCGAGGAGCTCAGCCGCCTCCGTGAGTCGCAGCACGTAGTCCGAGTTGCCGGGCAGGTCCTCGGCCAGTCGGAATACATCGACGGCAGGTTGCCGCATCTCGGTCAATCGTTCGAGCAAGCCGATCAGATCATCTATGGCGATGTCCGGCAGGGCCCGGGTTCGACCCGGCTCGCCCGGAGCTGTGCCCATCTCGACGTATTCCGGCTGGGTCTGACCTGCCAGAATTGCGTAGACCCTGTCCACTATAGCGGCGAACTAGGCCGACTTGTGTTGGCGGGGGTGGGGTAGGTCGATTGTCATGTCGGAAACAACGCGGCCCGGCCCTTTTTCCATTACGACAACACGGTCCGCCATGAACATTGTTTCCTCGATGTTGTGCGTCACCATCAGGATCGCCCTGGTGGGAATGTTGCCGCTTACCCACAGCTCCATGAGCTCTCCTCGCAGTGACTCAGCGCTCAGCACGTCCAGTGCCGAGAACGGCTCATCCAGGCACAGCAGTTCCGATTCCACCGCCATTGCCCTTGCGAAGCCTACCTTCTGTCGCATGCCGCCGGACAGCTCCCGTGGACAGGCGGTTTCGAAGCCGTCCAGTCCCACACGGTCCAGCAGTTCAACTGAGCGGCGGCTTCGTTCGTCCGGGGGCATGCCCCGAGCCTTTAGAGCGACTTCTACGTTCTGCTGGGACGGTGAGCCAGGGGATAAGCGCGAATGTCTGAAATACAATCGTCGCGCGCGAGATCAGGGAGCCAATTCCGGTCGTGAAGACCGTTCTGCCGCCGAACTTCGCGTACTCAGCCACGATGCTTGCGTTCCACGCACCGCCGCTTGCTGTTATCGCGGCCGTGATCACGTATGGGAAGAGCGCGGGCAGCGTAAGCGTTCGCCATCGTTTCCATCTGCTCAAGCCCAGCAGCGCCGAGGTGTATTTTAGGTCTTGTGGAACTGCGCTTGCTCCGGCTATCACGTTGAACAGAAGATACCACTGGGTGCCCATCAGCATTAGAATGACGGCGGCGACGTTCAAGCCGCCTGGCAGGCGCAGCACGGCGAGAAGTACCACAGGAAACAGCGCCGTAGCCGGAATCGACGCCGCTATCTGAACAACGGGCTGCAGCCAGTTCGCCAACTTGCAATTGGTTCCAAGAGCCGCTCCCAATGGGATTGTCCACGCCAGAGCAAGCACAAGCGCGGCCGCTACACGTGCCAGCGTCGCGCCGAGTCCGACGGCTATGGCGGCCCATTCGGCGGCCGACACCTGCGCGAGCATCGCAATTGCTCGATATACGCCGTAGGCCAGAACCAAAGCTGCGGCGTAGCCCGTACCTATTAGTTACACCGGAGAGCCGGTCGCTGCCGTTGGTCGCAGGTTCATCGCGGAAACGGTTAAAGAACCACCGATCCAGCCCATCGGTGATCGGGATCAAGAGCTTCCTGTTCAGCCAGTCGATGATGGCCGAGTTGTGGATGACGTCGAAGAACGACGAACTCGGGGACATCTCTCCGGTGACCATTTCCACTTTGAAGTGCTCGGCCCAGACCAGAAGCGGTCGCCAGACAAGCTGATCCAACGCGACAATGACCAGGAGGAGCGTCCCGACGCCCCACAGTATGGCCCGCAAATCGCCGGCGTCCGCGGCGGTCTGCAGGTAGCTGCCCAGCCCCAACAGCCGGAAGTCCCGCTCGCCAATTCCACGCCGACGTAGATGAGGACCCCGACCCCGACAAGTACGACGACGTCTGCCCACATGGCAAAACGTGCCTGCGGCCATCCGAAACCGAATTTCCGAATGAGTTGGCCCATCGGAAGCGTTCTCGTGCATCGCCTGGGTCGCGAATCAGCGGGAGTGCTTCCGGAGTTCCTGATGGGCCTTTGCCGAGGCCGAGCCGTGTTTACACGGTTATGCGGTAACCGTCAAACCATCCGCACCTTGCGAGGTGTTTGCTGCTGGTTCATACTGTCTCCATTGCTGAGTGCGTGGA
>JBMFPI010000336.1:0-3917 GCA_049969195.1 Armatimonadota bacterium | reverse complement strand
CGCAAACCCCGCGTTTCCGGCGATTCGATGCCCCTCAACTAATCGGGAGAATCGCCGAGAACGCGCATGTCGCAACAGCACGATTGGTCACACAGACAATAGTTCGCGGGCTCACGTTAACGCACGATGAGTCGCGTCCAAAAGCCGAATGACCGACAGTGCGTATAGCTCCGCAGCGCGCTGGGTTTCCGAAATGGAGACGAACTCTTTCGACGAGTGAGCCTGTTTCACACAGCCCGGGCCGATCACCACCGCATCGACGCCGAGCCCGGTGCGAAACGATTCGGCCTCGGTCCACCCGCGGAATCCGCCCGCGCGGCAGGCTATCCTGAGCTCCTGCGCGCTTGAGAGGATTGCTCGCACCAGCGGGCTGTCCTCAGGTGTTTCCATTGCCTCTCCACGCTTCTCGACCTGGTAAGATGCCCATTCGAATTGCTCGATCACCCGTCGGGCGGCCTGATAGAGCTGCTCGTTGCTGACGGGCGGGACGAGGCGCATATCGATGCGGGCCTCACAGCGGTTCGGGACGCGGTTGGGGCGGTCCCCGGCGTGGATCTCTCCCAGATTCAGACTCATCGGGCCGACTATCGGGTGCCCTGGAAACCCCGCGATCTGCTCGCGCAGAGCAGCTATCAGTTCCATCATGCGGTCGATTGCGGATATGCCCATCGAGGGATCGCAGCCGTGTGCCGCGACGCCCTCAGTGATGAGTTTGAGAAAGAGAAGACCACAGTGGACGCGTATGATGTTCAGACTGGTCGGTTCGCCGACGATAGCGTAGTCGCATTTGTACCCCTGCCTGATCGCGGACCGGACGCCCTCACCATCGCCCTCTTCGTCGACTGAAAGCAAGAGATCGATCGTCCCCGCATGGTCGGGCCGGGAGGCCAGGTCCAGGCATGCTGTGACCATCGCAGAGATCGACGCCTTGGTGTCACATGAACCGAGCCCGTAGACTGTGTCGCCGTCGATTCTTGCCAGTGGGGTGGATTCGCCGTTGGGGGGCACGGTGTCGGAGTGTGCGTTCAGGCATATGCGCGGTGAGCCGGACCCAGTCGAACAAAGCAAATTGAACCTGCCTGGCGCGACGTCGATGCGCCTAGGTTTGAGCCCCAAAGACACGAGTTCGCTTTCGAGAAAGAGCATAATCTCTTTCTCCTCGCCGAACACGCTGGGGATATCAACCAGCTTTTCGAGCAGCCGCGCGCAATAACGCTTCGCCGAGTCCGACCCTGCTTTCAAACCTCGCCTCTTCGCTCTTGGTTTCCGCCAATACTCACCGCCGTGTCAGTTCAGTCTTGCAGGTGCAAACGCCCGGCATCCCGTCACCCTTAACTTATTTCAGGATACATCCATTCGGCGCCTGGTAGCCCAAACAGGTTCAGCACGACCTTTATTCCCGCGCAACTGAACTCTCCCTCTCAGCCGAACACAGCACCGACGACCCTGGAGTTATTCTATACCGCGGGAACGACTCCGGCGTCAAACTTGGTAAGGCGGCAAGGGACCTAGCGCTCGCAGCATACGACCCCGCACCTCCACCCTCTCCCGCAAAGGGACAGGGAGTGTTGCGCTGCGGGAATGAGCCCGGTCTACCCTCGCCAGGCAAGCAAACCCTGCCATTCCTGGAGCATATATACAACCTAGCGTCTCCGGCGGTTTGATGCCCCTGAACCAAGCTCGGCAACCGCCGACGACGCGCCTGTCACGACGGCCTTTATTCGTCCAGTGTGCCGTGGCGAAGGCCCATCGGCATCGGCTGCGGGCGCTTGCAAGTGCTTTCCAGCATGATGTGCCTGCCCTGATCCGAGGCATCGTGCAAGGCCCACATAATGTCGAGAACGTGATAGGCCAGCTCACCGCTGGCTCTGTGTTCCCTGCCCGACCGAAGCGCGTATGCCATATCCGCCACTCCGATCCCGCGGCTGTTCTCGGCGTAGCCGTGCGAAAGTGGCATCTCGGTCCACTCCCCACCGGGGCGCATCACCTTTACCGGTCCGCCGAATCCGTTCGGGTCCGGCACACTCATCGAGCCCTCCGTCCCATAGATTTCGATTCGCGGCAGGTTGTGCCCCCAGACGTCGAAGCTCTGGATAATCGTGGCTATCGCCCCGTTGGCGAAGTCGATTACGCCCGCTACGTGTGTGGGCACGTCGACCTTGATCTTCGTGCCGTATTTGGGCTTACTGGTGATCGTGCGCTCGGGGAATGTCACGCGGGCCGAACCCGTAACGCGCCTAGCGGCTCCCATCATGGCCACCAGAGCCGTGATGTAGTAAGGCCCCATGTCAAATACCGGGCCGCCGCCTGCTTTGTAGTAGAACTCGGGGTCCGGGTGCCAGCTTTCGTGGCCGTGGCAGAGCATAAACGCGGTCGCCCCGATCGGCTCGCCGATCCAGCCGTCGTCGATGAGCTTGATGCAGGTCTGGATTCCGGCGCCCATAAAAGTGTCCGGCGCGCACCCGACTCGAACGCCCCTGGCCTTCGCCATCTCGAGCATCTTCTTGCCGTCTTCCCGGGTGATGGCGAGAGGCTTCTCGTTGTGGACCGACTTCCCCGCCTCGATTGCCTTGAACGCGACCTCCGCGTGCGCGGCCGGGATCGTCAGGTTCATTACTATCTCGATCTCCGGGTCGGCCAACAGCTCGTCAACTGTAACCGCCTTGCAGCCGAACTCCTCGGCCTTGGCCTTGGCGCGGTCCATTATGATATCGGCGCAGGCTGTAATCTCGATTGCCTCAAACGTCTGTCCGGCCTTGAAATAGATGCCACTTATGTTCCCGCAGCCGACTATGCCTACCTTTGCTGGTTTCATGTGTTCCCTCCGTTCGATTTCAGCTATCGGATGTCGACTATCTTGCCGCCCAGAGCATACCCCGCCGCAGTATCTCCCTGCACTCGGGCACGTCGAAGTCTTTGGCGTTGTGGCCGAGGGATGAGTAAAACACACGCCCCTCGCCGTACATCCGCTTCCATACGACCGGCATCACGCATCCTGCTATCCATGGGGCATCGACGCCGGAGAACTTCGTTGTCGCAAGGACCTTGTTGGACGGGTCTACGTGCATGTAGTACTGCTCGGAAGTCATTTTAAAGTCGGGGATGCCGGCGGTTATCGGATCTTCGTGATCGATGATGTTAACCTCGTACTCAAGAATACCGCCCGGGTGCGCAACCCACTGTCCGCCGACCATGAACTGGTATTCGGTGTTGGAGCGGAAAGAGTCCCCCGCACCGCCATGCCAGCCGGCGAACCCCACCCCGCTCCGGACCGCCGACAACAGACCGTTGACCTGCTCCCCGGTTATCTCGCCCATGGTCCACACAGGGATCAGCAGGTCCATCGACTTCGTTTTCTCCTGGTCGGCGAACGAGTCTAGGGTGTCGGAAACCTCTACCTCGAAGCCTTCTCCGCACAATATCGAGGCGGCAATTTCGGCGGTTTGTCTGGGCTCGTGCCCATCCCATCCGCCCCATACAATGAGTGCTTTCTTCATATGCCCTCTCCAGTCTGAACAAACTTTCCCGGCTACGCGGGCCGCAGCGGCCCGCGTCTTTTCGGCAGCGTTTCCGAGTCCGCACACGGCCCGGGGTACTTCACTCCGGTTTACTATGGCGCTTCTGTCCAGCTGGAACAGCTCGATCGACCCGCCCAAGAAGCCTGCGCCGAGTCTAATCCCCGCAGCGCAGTCGCCCACCTCGGGCACCCGGGTCCGCTCGACGCAATGACAGTCTGTGCCCGAACGCCGCCAACGCATATAGCTTGTCCTTGAAATGCCGGCCGGACGCCAAGCAATAGGTTAGCACGGCACGCAGGGCGATTGCAACACGCCGGTCGTACAGGTAGCGTACCATCCTCTGTGTAAAAAGGTTTTGAGGTAGGTAAGGCGCATCCCTCTTTCTAAGTTGCGGATGAA
>JBMFPI010000335.1:0-3967 GCA_049969195.1 Armatimonadota bacterium | reverse complement strand
CCATGTTCGGCCCTTTCGCGCCGGTGTGAATCGCAATAAGCCCGCTGGCCATATTGGCAATGAGCATCGGAACAAAAAACGGGCTCACCCTGCGAGGGCCGTGCTTGATCAGGTTCAGGTCGTTGACCTCCCAGGTTTCTACGCCGCCGATGCCCGAGCCGACAAGCACACCGATCCGAGGCGCGTTTTCGTCCGTAATCTCGAGGCCGCTGTCCGCGAGCGCCATCTTTGCGGCAGCCATCGCATATTGCACGAACGTATCCATCCGGCGCGCATCCCTTGCATCGAAGTAGTTCGCCGGATCAAACCCCTTGACTTCCGCCGCGATGCGCGTTGAGTGCTCCGACGCGTCAAAATGGGTTATCGGGCCTATTGCGTTACGGCCCGACTTGACCCCGTCCCAGTACTCTTCAACCGTATTGCCCAGCGGCGTGATCGCGCCGAGCCCGGTTATCACGACTCGTTTTGTCTGCATTGACTCCTCATACCGCCAAATGTTTCCAGGACAGGCGAGCTCCCGGACAGACGAAAACTACGTGTAGGTCAGGTCCGGGTGCGTTCGCCGCCGCAGTTCACTCGCACTCTCCCGGGCGGCTATTGAGACTGCTCCCACAGAACGCAAACCCGGCGTTTCAGAGATTCGACACAAATCAACCGTGCGAGGGAATCCCGGAAAACACGCCTACAGCAACGGCCTGGCCTATTCGGCCATCTTCCGATCTATGTACTCAACGGCCTCTTTGACCCTAGTGATCTTCTCGGCCTCCTCGTCCGGAATTTGTATCTCGAACTCGTCTTCGAACCCGATGACTAGGTCCACGACGTCCAGCGAGTCCGCGCCCAAATCGTCCACGAACGACGCGTCCTCCGTAACCTCGTCGGGGCTGACTTTGAGTCGATCAACAACAACTTTTTTTACTCTCTCCAGAGTAGTAGACAATGTACGTACCTCCTGTTAGTAGATAAAGGTTGGAGACCGCGGCCGCCGAAGGCTCGCGTCTCCGTCATCTCGCCTTTACATAACCATACCGCCGTCGACGGCGATCACCTGGCCGGTAATGTAGCTCGACGCTTCGCTGCACAGGAACAACACCACCTCGGCCACATCCTCAGGCGTTCCGAGCCGCCTAAGCGGGATATGCTCGGCGATACCCGCTTTGGCTTCTTCGGGCATTTCTTCCGTCATCACGGTCTGTATGAACCCGGGGGCGACCGCGTTGACGTTTATCCCGCGGGAACCCAGTTCCTTAGCCGTTGTCTTCGTAAGCGCGATCACTCCACCTTTGGAGGCCGAGTAATTGGCCTGGCCCGGATTTCCCATTATACCCATAACGCTCGCCATATTGACGATCTTGCCGCGCCTTTCGCGGATCATGACTTTGGCGACCGCCCTGGTGCAGTTGAACGTGCCTTTCAGGTTGGTATCCAGCACAGCGTCCCACTCGTCTTCGCTCATGCGCACGAGCAGGTTGTCGCGCGTGATACCCGCGTTGTTGATAAGGATATCGATCCTGGAGAACCTGTCAACCGTTTCACGGACCATTCTTTCGACATCTTCTATGCTAGCAACGCTTCCGTGCAGAGCCAGGGCTTCGCCGCCCATCGCTTCGACCTCTTTTGCGACCGAATCCGCCGCCTCGGCGACATAATCGGCGATGGCGATCTTCGCGCCCTCCCGGGCCAGCCTTAGCGCGATGGCCCGCCCGATACCCTTACCGGCGCGGCCCGCGCCGGTAATAAACGCTACCTGACCATCAAGCTGCATCGATGTCTCCAGTGTTCTACTTGCTATTGCTAAAGGCGCGTTTTAGCCGATTCTCCCGCTTTGTTTAGGAGCGTTGAATCAGCGAAAACGGCAATTTTGCCTTCTATCGCAACGGTGTCAGTTTTCAGTTGTTGCTTCCGGGGTGTTTCGGCTTCGCTTTTATCACGAACTGGTATGTGAACCAGTTCGGCAGAACTATCCGACCCAGCTTCAACATGTTACGATTGCCCACTATACGCAGGAACCGCTCGATTCTGTAACCCGTTTTTGCGAAAAGACGTTTGGCTGACCCTGCGGTAAAGAAGCGCAGGTGTGTGTCGTCCAGGATCCCGAACTGCGTGTACTCAAACCTGCCCATGAGCAGGCCCAACCTAACGTGCCAGTACGCCGCGTTCGGAATCGATGCCAATACTCGCCCGTTATCTTTGAGCACATGCCTGGCGCGGCGCAGCACCTCCCACGGATCTCGCAGGTGCTCCAGAACGTCGGCAAACACTATGACCTCGAAGGGACCTTCAATCTGCGCCCACGTGTCTGCCGACTCGATATCTCCCAAGATCAAGCGCTCGGCATGCTCGCGAGCCGACTTCCCCTGCTCCGCGTCGATTTCGACAGCGGTCACCCGGCAGCCCTTCTCCTTCATCAGACGGGTCATATGCCCGCCCGCGCAGCCAACCTCCAGCACGGACTGGCCGGGCTCCAGCATCTGCACGATCGCCAACTGGGCCGCGCCCGGCTCGCGCTGGAAATAGCTCTTCCTCAGCATACGTCCCCCGTCTGAGCGGCGTTTCCGTCGTGCGGCCCGCGCGCCCGATGCCGAAGAGACTTAAAACGCCCAAGTTACTCAGAAAGAAGCGCATCCAACGACGCCCTGTCGCCTACAGACCACACTGCGGCATCGGGCGCGATGCGTTTGATCAGGCCGGCGAGCACGCTGCCTGAGCCTAATTCTATAAAGGCATCGACCCCTGAGTCAAGCAGTCTCCGGACCGACTCAACCCATCGCACGCTCCCGGTGATCTGTCTGGCCAGGTTCTCTCGTATCTGTTGGGCAGTTGTTTCGAAGTCTGCGGTGTAGTTAGCGACCACCGGCACTACCGAGTCGGATATCTCCGCGTCCGCCAATGCATCTGCCAGCCTGTCGGCCGCTTCCTGCATCAGCGGCGAGTGAAATGCGCCGCTCACATTCAGGGGGACAACCTTCCTGGCTCCCATCTGCAGCGCGATCTCGGAAGCCCGCGCAACCCCTGCACGGTCGCCGGATATAACCGTCTGAATAGGGCTGTTGAAATTCGCCGCGACGACCAGCCCAACCTCGGAGGCTTGCTCGGCCGCTTGCTGCACCTGTTCCGGCGCAAGCCCGAGGACGGCGGCCATGGTGCCGGGGTTTTTCTCCGCGGCCTCCTGCATCAGCGCCGCGCGCTTTTGCACCAGGCCGAGCCCCGTTTCGAACGAGAACGCTCCAGCAGCGTACAACGCGGCATACTCACCGACGCTATGTCCTGCCGTATAAGCGTAGCGCGCCGGCCTCTTCTGCTCACGGGTCGGGGGATTCAAGCCGGCTTTACCCTCCGCGCGCAGCGGGGCACACACGCCTGCCGCCACAACAGATTCGTACGCCGCAACAGAGGTCACGAACAACGCCGGCTGCGTGTTTATGGTCTTTGTGAGTTCGGCCTCCGGGCCGTCGAAACACAGTTCCGAAATCGAAAAACCGAGCAATCGGTCCGCGCGTTCGAATATCTCGGCTGCGGTGGGGAAGCTTTCGGCCAGCTCTTTTCCCATTCCGACAGCTTGCGATCCCTGCCCGGGGAACACCAGCGCGACTTTTCTCGAGTCTAGAACGCCCACTTCATCACCCCCGCGGCCCAGGTCAGCCCGGCACCGAATCCAACCGTCACGACCGTGTCACCCTTCTTGATCTTGCCTTCCGAAACGGCCTCATCCACAGCAATCGGGATGGATGCGGCGGACGTGTTGCCGTACTTTTGCAGGTTCACGAAGAACTTTTCCGGCGGCAGGCCCAACCGATTGACCGCCGACTCGATTATGCGAATGTTGGCCTGATGAGGAATCACCATATCCACGTCGGCGGTCGTCAGGCCACATCGAGCGAGCACGCGCTCCGTCGCCTCGCCCTGAATTTTCACGGCAAACTTGAAGACCTCGCGGCCCTCCATGACGATCTTGTCGCGGTGCGCC
>JBMFPI010000334.1:0-3968 GCA_049969195.1 Armatimonadota bacterium | reverse complement strand
TCTCGATCGCCTCTTCGACCAGCACCTCCGGGAAGCAGACGGTGGAACCCGACACGACCTTATCTACAACCTGCTCCCGGACCATCTCGTCCGCGTATGTTTGCGCCGCCCTCTCCAAAGCGCCCCTGACAGCAGCCTTGAGTTTATCGACCGTGTCGATAACGGAGTCGGGGTTTGACTCTTCCTGCTCCTTGGTGTCGGGCGCAAATGTTTGTTTGACCCACTCATCCGTCAGCTCTGGGAGCTGTCTGGAGTGGATCTCGTGAAGCGTTACTAGAAGCGAAACTGTACGGCCGCGCAGGCTTTCGTCGCCGTAGTCGTCGGGGTAGGTAATCTGGATCGCCTTCTCCTCACCGATGCGCATCCCAACTACACCCCTGTCGAAGTCGGGCAGGTTCTCGCCGACTTTGACAATTTGCCTGGTCGACTTGCTCTCAGGTTCGTCTTCTCTTTTTAGATCGACCCTTGCGACGTCTCCCTCTCGGAGCTCGCGGTCAGTGACCTGCTCATAAGGCGTGCGTTCCTCAATGATCCGCTGGATCTCCTGCTGAACATGCTCTTCCAGAACGGGCGGGACCCTGCGTTCGATTTCCAGGCCAACGTACTCGCCGAGCTCGACTTTTGGGGCGAGCGGAACCTTGATCTTGAAGAGCATCGGGCTGCCCACCTCGAACTGGACCAGCTCCACGTCGGCGGGCCGGTACGGTTCGAGTTTGGTCTCGCTCAGGGCGTCGTTGTAGGCGGTCTCTATGAGTTTGTCGGCGACCTCGCGCCTGACCATTTCCTTGTCGAGAAAGCTCCGCAGCACCTCACGCGGCGCTCTTCCCTTGCGAAAACCGGGCACGGTCACCTTCTTGCCAAGCTCGGCGTAGGTGTCGTCGAACGCCGACGCGACTCGATCCGGCGCGATCTCAAACTCCAACTCCACCTCGCAGGGGCTGATCTGTTCCTGCTTTATAAGCATCGGCTATAACTCCCGTAATGGCACTGGGAACGTGCAACAAAAACAGGATACAGGACGGAAACACGCGGCTATCTGGTATCAACCGCTTGGTGCCCGACATCCTATACCCTGTCGAGAAGCCTGGAGCGGGGGACGGGATTCGAACCCGCGACATCCACCTTGGCAAGGTGGCGTTCTACCCCTGAACCACCCCCGCACGATTTAAGCACGAACGCCCTGCTGAGACCAAGCGCTGCCGCCCTCAGCGATCGGGCTTTGTCTCCCGAGGAAAAGCGGAACATACCCACTTTTCGCTGCGGGTGGTGGGCGAGAGGAGAGTTGAACTCCTACGCCTTACGGCACTGGATCCTAAATCCAGCGTGTCTGCCATTCCACCACTCGCCCTCCCGGAGCCCCAGCGCCGGAAGCCGACCGCACGGCGCTCTTCTCTAGACCTCGAGCCCGCGTTCTTCGCGACGAGCTGCCGGATCGCGTGTCTGCAGGAACACACTTGCCGGGACTGAACCCGCAGGTTGTTGCTTTATGCTCGTTCCCGGCGATTCTCCCGATCAGTCAAGCAGCCTCGGTTCGCCGAAAACCCCTAGTTTAGGTTTTATCGCAACACGCTCAATCCCGCAGAGCTTGCACGTCCTCCCGAACGCGCTACGGTCGAGAGGCCGGATTACCCAGCAGTTCAGCTGAGCTGACCAACACCACGGGCTATCTTCCGGCCGGCGGTCTCCGAACTGGTGGACGATCAGGGACTCGAACCCTGGACCAATGGATTAAGAGTCCACTGCTCTACCGACTGAGCTAATCGTCCACGAACACTGCCCTGACGGCAATTATTATACCAGCAACCCGACGCAACGTCAAACCCCCGCAGAGGACCGCATCAGTTCGGTTTTGCGGGCGCAAACGTCCCGGACGCCGGCTGCTTCAGGACCGAGCCGTGCGACGCCAGGACGCTGAAACAAGTCCAGCATGACGTCATCCCCGCAGAACGGTACTGTCTGGCGAGGACCAGGCTGCTGTGTTACGCGCATTCCCGGCGACTTTTCCGCTGTCTCAAGAAGCGTCGGATCGGCGAAAACCCCGGGCACGTTCTCTCGCAACGACCGCTACAACCGAACACCCCGGGCGACACGCTCGTCCGCGCCAACCAGGGTAATTCTACCAACGCACGCTGCGTTTGTCAATAAGATCGGGTGTCTTCAGACTATTGCGACAGGCGCGTTTTCGGCGATTCTCCTACTTGTTCTTGATCGTCCCGGGCGTGCTACCCCGAACGCATGTATTGCGGGGGTATTGCCTACCCCTTTCGCCGAAAACGCCTGGCTTGCGCTCTATCGCAACACCCTCTCCCGTAAAGGGAGAGGGAGTCATACTTAGGTACGATCTCCCTGACAAAGGCAGAGGGAGTTTTACTTGCATGCGGATCCCCGACAAAGAAAGAGGGAGTTGTACTCCTATGCTTCGCAGACGGCTGTGATGACGGCCGCCATTTTGGCACGGACCTGAGTTCCAGAGGCGGGCGATTACGGTGTGGGGTTGATTCCGTGCACCCTTGCCCTACTAATTGAACCGGGCCGTCCCACAGCGTGTGCGGTCTTTCGTCGCCGAAAATGCGAAGGAACGTTCTCGTGCGCCCTCGAACAGGTCTCGTGATGACTATCCGATGGAGGACTCGATATGTGTGAATGCGGCTGCGGGGCCAAAGGTCCCCTGTTCAAGGGCGCGGAGAGCGTGCCCGCCGATGCCATCGTGCTCTTTGATGGAAAGGACTTCTCGGGCTGGGTCAAGCGTGCGGACCGAAACGCGCCCGCTGAATGGAAAGTCGAAAACGGCTATGTAGAGGTTGTCCCCGGCACCGGTGACGTCTGCACCAGGGAGCTCTTCACCGACTGCCAGGTCCACGTCGAGTTCTGGCTCCCCCTGATGGCAGACGCGACAGGCCAGAAGCGCGCCAACAGTGGGGTCTACCTGCAGGGTCGCTACGAAGTCCAGGTGCTCGACTCATACGGCCTCGACTCAAAACACGACGATTGCGGCGGAATCTACCGTACCAGCGCGCCCCTGGTCAATGCGTGCCGACCGCCCGAGCATTGGCAGACCTACGACATCTTTTTCATCGCGCCCAGGTTCAACGAATGCGGGGTCAAGATTGCAAACGCCCGAATCTCGGTGTTGCACAACGGCGTCTGGATACATCATGATCTCGATGTGCACGAGCCGACCGGCGGCGAGATCGACCACAATTTTGCAGAGCCCGGCCCGCTCATGCTGCAGGATCACGGCAACCTGATCCGCTATCGCAACATCTGGGCACGCAAGCTGTGAGTTGTTAACGGTAGCGAGCGGCCGGCGCCGAGGGGACGATCGTCTTGCTGCTTCGCTGAGTTCTGACCCACGGGGACTGTAGCGATAGGCGCGTTTTCATTCTGTGGCAATAACCTCGACCCACCCGGGCGGCCTAACGCGGCAATTCGCCAGCGTCCGGGAGTGAGTGGGTTACGGACTCAAGTCTCGCCGCGCCCTGCGCGGCGGAGGGGCTATCTTCGTCATCCTGAGAGCCGCGAATGAGCAGATCCGCGTGGCGCCGGCTCGCAAGCTCACTGGCTCTGGAACGCTTCGACCAGCGCGACGATGTTCTCAGGCGGCACGTCGCCCGGGATTGCGTGGGTAGGAGCCGCAATATACCCGCCACCTGCGCCTACCGCGGCGATCATCTCGCGCGCCACGCGCTTGACCTCGTCCGGCGTGACCCACGGCAACACGGCCTGAGTGCTGATGCCACCCCAGAACGTCAGATCACGACCGAACTCGCGCTTGACGGTTTTGACGTCATATATCTCCGGCTGAAAGGTCTGATACACGTCCAGACCGATCTCGATTAGGTCGGGCAGTAGCTCGTAGATATCGCCGCATGAATGCTGCATCACGAACCTGCCGGCACTCTTTGCGCGTTCGTAGACTCGCTTAATTCGCGGTTTGATGAACTCTCGCCAGTGCGGGGCTCCCATAA
>JBMFPI010000333.1:0-3994 GCA_049969195.1 Armatimonadota bacterium | reverse complement strand
GTGCGCCTGAGCACATCCATCAACTCGGTTGTGCTGAGGTCCTCCGCCCATCGCACGACCAGAAGTCCTTTGCAGAACGAAGGCTCGATGACCTCGTCCTCGGCGGCAAGACGCTCGTGGAGCTTCTCGCCGGGGCGCGGGCCCGTAAAGACGATCTTTATGTCCCTGTCGGGCTCAAAGCCACAAAGCCGGATCATATCCCGCGCCAGGTCGAGTATTCTGACCGGGTCGCCCATATCCAGGACATAAAGCTCCCCTGACTTGCCGACCGCACCGGCTTGCAGCACCAGTTGCACCGCCTCCGGTATGGACATAAAATACCGCGTCATCTCCCTGTGCGTGACCGTGACCGGGCCGCCTTTTCTGATCTGGTCGTGAAATACAGGAACCACGCTACCCCGGCTACCGAGCACGTTGCCGAAACGGACTGTGACGTAGGTCGTATCCCGGTAGAGTTCCACCATCGCGCGCACGACCCGCTCGCACAGCCACTTGGTCGCTCCCATGATGCTCGACGGATAGACGGCCTTGTCCGAGGAAATCAGCACAACATGCTCAACCCCATACCGACCGCAAGACTCCGCCACAATGCGGGTGCCGAGGACGTTGTTCTGAGCCGCCTCAAGCACGTTGGCCTCCATTATCGGCACGTGCTTGTGCGCAGCGGTGTGAAACACGACCTGGGGCCTGTAAACCTGGAACACCTGGTTCATGCGGGGCTCGTCCGCGACGGACGCGATCACGATAACCAGGCGATCTTTCATCGCCGGGTGAGTCTCGCAGAGTTCCAGGTATATCCTGTGGATGGAGTTTTCCCCGTGGCCCAGCAGGACAAGGACTTCGGGGTCCATCGCTATGACCTGTCTGCAGATTTCCGAGCCGATCGAGCCGCCGGCCCCGGTCACCATCACCCGCTTGCCGCGGAGGAACTCCCCGACTCTTGCGGCGTTAATCTGCACCGGCGGACGCCGAAGCAGGTCCTCTACGCTTATGTCCTCCATTCGCGGAGGCGCCTTACCATTAAGCACTTCCTGCAGGGCGGGAATGACCTTTACCGGCACCTTGCGCTGCCGGCACGCGAGCACGTATTCTCTGATCTGCGCGCCGCTTGCCTCGGGCAGGGCGATGAGCACTTCGTCGACTCTGTGCGCGTCAAGCAGGTCGTACAGCCTCTCCAAAGGGCCGACGACGCGCACGTTGCGGATATACCTCCCTTGACTCTCGGGGGCGTCGTCGAGGAAGCCGACCACCTCATACGCGGCGCCGACATCATCTTCCACGGCGCTCAGGACACGTGCTCCGCTCGGCCCGCTACCCAATATGACCACGCGCTTCGGCGGCACATCCTGCCGGAGGTCCCGGCTCGCACCGCTCCTGCGGCTGCGCCGTAAGCTCGCCAGCCTCAACAGAATCCGGAGTCCGCCCACGGAGAGTATGCTTGTCATCCAGAAGATCGCGAGAGTGCGTGCAGTGAATGTGGAACCGTCGATTAAAAGCTGCAGCGCCACCATCACCCCGAGCCCGATTGTGGACGCCAGTATGACGCCTCTTGCAACGTCCAGACTTGCGAACCTCCAGGCATACCGATAGAGCCTGAATGCCGCGTACAGAGCTATGTAAGCAAGCAAACTGAGAAGAACGCTGATCTCGCGAGGCCCTATCTTCCGGGTCAGTGTCTGCAGGACAGGCGCCTGATCGTAACGAAGCACAAGGGAAATGACAAGAGCCGCAGCTACAGCCAGAGCGTCGCAGCACATCAGCATCAGAGTGGCTGCCGGAAGCTTCAAGCGGCGCGAGAATCGACTCGTTAGCTGATCCATCCTGTCTCTTGCTACACCTCCACACCTTCGGGCACGCTCAACGACCCCTGCAAACAAAACTGTAAGGACGATTTACGGGTCCGAATATTGCAAATCGGATCCCCAAACCGTCCGCAATTCCGCACAGTGCAGGCATGCCACATCGGCGGGATGTCGATTGGTTCGTGCCACGCTCGCCTGCGAAAAGGCGCGCGTCAAATCCCGAGCTTCGCCGTCGCGCTGCAGGCCGACAGCCTGACTTCCCGCGCATCCGTGCGGTTGGCTTCCACCACATCAACACAAGCCCCGGCGCTTTCGCGCCGCCCGGCCAGGGTGAACGCCAGCCTGGTACGATGCGTATTCTAGCACGCACGGTATGCCATGTCAACACCGCCCCTGCGCTAGAATCGCAGCCGGCAGGATGTGCGACATTGTCGTGAGCGATGCTAGCTGGATAATCGGCTGGGCCCCTCAAAATCTTCATAGTGAATTGGGGCAGGAGGGCATTGGCGAACGTGAAAGTCTGAAACGGATCAGGTGTTGTTGGCCAAAGAGCGTCGTTTTGGCTAAGCGCTTGCCAGCCTGGTAGACGTGGGCAGGGATAGCTTGATCGGCTCGGGGCATCGTGTACGCTGTGGGAACGGCTGCGTCCACCGCCGCGCCTGGAGGCTATTGCAGCGACCCGGTGAGCCTGCGCCTGAGCCGGTTTCCGAAGCATAGAACCAGCCGCCGCGTAGATATGACATTTTCGGTTGTCGGGCCTGGTGGCGAGTCTGTGGTCGCGGCCCGGCAAAAGCAGACGGACAGTTTAGGCTCCGGAATAAGCCGGTGTAGTGCTCGCATGCTTGGGGACGCCGGCGGGCAGACGCTACAGAGCCGGTGCTATTCGATCCCAGGCCAGCGTCCGACCAGAACTTTGAACACCGCGCAGCCCGCGAGGAAAACGACCCCGACAAACACGAAGATTGAGGGTATCCCGAATGCGGCGCCGATCCTCGCGGCAGCAAGGGGAGCCAACAGTCCGCCGAGTGTTCCCGCAGACTGCTGGATGCCGTAGGCACGACCTCGGAAGCTCTCGTCCACCCGCGAGATCGTCAAACCGGAAACCGAGGGCGACAGCGCGGACAGGAAGATGCCCGTCACGAGATAAACCGCCGCAAATGTCCATATCCCGCGGACGAACGCCAGCACAAGCGACCCGAGGCCCGCGCCGATCAAGCCGATTAGTATCGAACGTTCGTACCCCCACCGTTCGCCAAGCCCGGTCCACCGACGCGCGGTTAGAACGAACGCTACTGCCGGCAAGGCAAATATCAGCCCCGCAACCCATTCCGGTGACTCGCCGCTTAGCCAATTGAGATGAAGAGTCAGATAGGGGCTTATGGCTGACCCAAAAACCCAGCTCAGCATGACCGCAAAAAGAATCGATACCTGCACCGGCGAACTCAAGGCCGTGCGGAAGTCGTTCAGCAGGCTTGTGGACTGCTCCGGTTGGACCCTGTTGCGCTCCTCTACGAACCAGAGAACGACAAGAGTCGAAAGCAGCACTGCCGCCCCGGCAATCTGCATGGAGCCTCGGTAGCCCATAATCGATGCCAGAAACCCTCCCAGAGCCGGTCCCGCGACCAGCCCTGCGTTGGAGGCGGCCTGGGCAGTGGCCACGTATTGCGGCGCTATTTCCTCGGGGGTATTGGTCGCGATCAAGGCGTAAGATCCGGGTATGAAGCCGGTGAGCGCGCCGTTCAGGAACCTGAGTAAGGCAAGCTGCCAGGGCGTCCTGCAAATACTCATGCCGAAATACACAAGGGACAGGCACAGTCCTGCACGCAGGATCATCGGCTTGCGGCCGTAGGAGTCCGCCAACCTTCCCCAGAAAGGCTGGAATACCATACTGGCAAATGACTGAGCGGCGAACACGATGCCAATCCAGTAAGGAAGCATCGATTCACGCACGCCCATTTGCTTCATGAAAAGCGGCAGAAACGGTATGACCTGATTCCAACTGAGCGCGGCCAGGCAAACTGCCGCCGACAGTATGTACACGTTGCGGCGATAGTACGGCATCGGATCCAAGCCCCACGGGGATATTACCAGTCTACCACCAACGACCGCGTCTCGGCTAGGAGTCCGTCCGAGTATTCCACCGGGCACAGATAAGAATAAAGTCAAGTTTGTTGAGTCAGACAGGCATGGAT
>JBMFPI010000332.1:0-3996 GCA_049969195.1 Armatimonadota bacterium | reverse complement strand
CCATGCCTGTCTGACTCAACAAACTTGACTTTATTCTTATCTGTGCCCGGTGGAATACTCGGACGGACTCCTAGGGCACGTTGCCCGGAACTGCGCACGGCTCGGGACGAGGTTGATAGTGACGACGGCTATCCCGGTAGTCGTGCCCGTTGCTGAGGATATTGTCAAGCAGGCGTATCAGGAAGAAGGTCGACCGGAGCTGTTTGATCCCGAGGACATTCGATTCCTAGCGGCCTCGGCCGACCAGCTCGCTCTCGCCACCGCGAACCTCATGGAGCGGGAGAAAAGCGCATCGCACTTCTTCTTCGGCGCGTACGACTATACATCGCTACTTCTCACCGAACCCGGGCAGCGCACCGGAGCAGTTCAGATAGCCGGCACCGATCAATACTTCCAAGTGCCGTTCTTCATTGCAAGCTGCGATTACACCGTGATTGGCGAAGAACTCTATGCCGCAAGTGCGTATCTTACGCGTGAGCCTACCATGCTCGGCAGCTTGATCGGGCAGGATCGCGCAAAGATCATTATCTTGGCCCTGATTGTCTTGGGGTCGCTAGGGGTCACGCTTGGTTTCGGGGACCTGGCATCCACAATTGTGGGGGTTTATCGCTAGATGTCCGGGCGCAGGCGCTTGATTGCGACAGTGACGTTCCTGGCCGGCCTGTATTACTTCCTGGAGTTCGTCGTTCCGCCGACGGTCCCGTGGCGAACCGTGCGTGGTCAGGTGATTCGCACCAGCCCCAGGGCGGCTGTGCTAAGAGTGGGCCGCGGGGTCAGGACGGTTCCCCTGCGCGGCACTACCATCATCTATCGGGACAGGCCTACCGGAGCGCCGGAGAGGGTTGATGCGAATCAACTCCGGCCGGGCGACCGGGCAGTTATCGGTCCGACTACGTACCTTTCGGACTGGATCACCGACGTCAACAACTTCTTCGTGGTTCTCGGTGCGATGGCCTGGGGAATGGGCCTGATGAGTTTGTGGATGGTTCACTCGGCCAATATCCGCAAGCGGCGCGAGGAATGGTACGGCAGCGTGTTGTTTTTCCTTGCCGTTGGTGTGGGGGTGATCGCCGGCCTCGGCTATGGAGCAACGGGCGGGACTCTGAAGCGCATAAACGACGTTGTGGTGAACGACGTTCTGAGGCCGATGGGATCAACCGTGTTCTCGCTTCTGGCGTTTTTTATGGCCTCGGCGGCTTACCGCTCATTCAGGCTTAAATCGAGAGAGGCACTGCTGATGATGGGGTCCGCCTTCATCGTAATGCTGGGGCAGATTCCGATTGGACTGTGGCTTACGCATCGGCTTCCTGAACCGCTGTGGCTGCCCGTGATGAGCCAGTGGATTCTTTACATAGCCAACTCCGCCGCCGTGCGCGGGATGTGGTTCGGAATGATGCTCGGGGCGATTGCCGTCGGATTGAGATTCTGGCTGTCGCTCGAGCGCGGAGCGTTCTTCGACGCTAAAGAGCTCTGAGCTTGCGAGCAAGACCTCGCTGTTCAGGACAGGTGGCATATGCTGGATGCCCTGGGAAGACTGCAGAATATCGACCGGCGCTGGTTGTATCTGGCGCTTGCGCTTGCCTGTCTACTGCCTTTTGTCGTCAAGATGAGGCTGCCGGTCTATGTTTCTCCTGAAACGCGGGAGCTTTTCAAGGCCATCGACAGGTGCCCGCCTGACAAGGTGGTGCTTGTTGACAGCGCCTGGGATGCCGGAAGCCTGGGCGAAAACTGGGGGCAGGTCGAGGTGGTTTTCGACCATATGCTCCGAAGGGGCATCAAGTTCGTCGTGATTTCTCTGGACATCACCCCGCTTGGGCCGCAGTTTGCTGACAAGGTGATCAGCAAACTTGTCGCCAGCAAGTATCCCAATCGCAAGTACGGCGTAGACTGGGTTAACCTGGGTTTCACCAAGGGCGATTGGCAGGCAATGCAGCAAATAGCCAAGGACATCCGCCGCCAGTATAAGCAGGACTCCCGCGGCTGGTCGCTCGACGATGCAAAGCATCTGCCTCTGATGCAGCACGTGCGCAACATTGACGATATCTACATGATCTACTCCGTGACTTACTCGCCATTGGAAAACTGGATACCGTTTATCCACGGAGTCTACGGCACGCCGATCGGTTTTGGTTGTGCAGGGATTCAATCGACAACGTACTACCGCTATATCTTGTCGAGGCAACTTGTCGGAATGCTGGTAGGCGTTCGCGGGGCTGCCGAGTACGACGCGCTACTGTATCCGAATCCTGCCGAGCGGTCTAGTTTGGGCACCAGGCTCATAGTGCCTCAGGCGTTCGGACACACC
The DNA here is from genome assembly GCA_049969195.1 of Armatimonadota bacterium. Taxonomy (GTDB): domain Bacteria; phylum Armatimonadota; class UBA5829; order UBA5829; family UBA5829; genus CALJES01. Next base: position 1,691 of record JBMFPI010000332.1, on the reverse strand, counting down.
GCGATCATTCTGGCTGTAGTGCTGGGTAACATCGGCTTTCTTTCAGCCAAAAGGAGGGGCAGGCAGAAATGACAAGTCCTGCTGCCTGGCAGATATGGCTCGCGGCGCTGGTGACACTGGGTATCTACTCATACCTTTGGAACGATAACAGGCTTTATAGACTCTTGCTAAACGTCATGATTGGCCTGGGGGTAGGGTACAGCTTCATCGTTATCTGGAAGAATGTGCTCGGGCCGCTGTGGTGGCAGCCGATGACGCGCGGGTTCGCCGCGGTCGCGCGCGGGTTCGCCCCCGGCAGCGCGGGGGCACTGTGGGTGCTTGTTGGGCTATTGGGGACCCTCTGGTATTTCCAGTTCAGCCGCAAATATCTGTGGTTGTCGCGAATCGTGATCGGGATGACGCTCGGCGCCGGGGCGGGAATGACGTTCAAGCAACAGTTTCTGCTCAACGCGCCCCAGATCACAGACTCGTTCCGCCCGCTAATCGCTAGGGCGGACGGCTCGCCTCTACTGGGCGGAAGCCAAGCCCCCGTGAGTCTCTGGATGTCCGTCAACAATATCGTGTTCGTCGGCACGATCGTGTGCGTGATGGTATACTTCCTGTTTTCCTTCGAACACAAGACGGCCCTGGTGCGTGGAAGCGCCAAAGCGGGTCGCTGGCTGCTGATGATCAGCTTCGGCGCGTTCTTCGGAAACACCGTGATGACGCGAATGGCGGTGTTTCTAGAACGGCTGCAATTTCTTGTGGGTGATTGGAGTCCCATCGTTCCGGGCTGGTTATGGGTGACTGCGGGCCTAGTGGCGGTGTTGGGTGTATGGGCGGCACGCCGGCAGGCCAGACGGTCCTCGGGCAAGCAAGAAGCCGCCGATGAGTAAATGCCTGTTGCGATAGAACGCAAGCCGGGCGTTACCGGCGATTTGAATTCCGCAACTGAGCAGGAGAATCGCGAAAAACGCGCCCATCACAATTGCGTGAGTAGTAGCTCTTTTTCCCGGTTCAACTGGTGAGAGAAAGATGAGGTAGACGCTGATGACACGAAGTGTCTTCTTGTTCGCGCTGTCGATGCAGCTTCTGTCGGCGAGGCCCGTTGGTGCGGGCACGCCGCACGATCCCTACATATACTGGCTGCCGTCCGGCAGGACAGGTCCGTCTTCCAGCTTCACCGTGAAGCTTCGAGAAACGCGGATGGGCATTCCGGATGCGGATTTGGTCCTTGTCAGGAATGCTATCGGGAAGGCGGCGCTGCCGGCTCTCGCCGTCACCGTCGGCGGGAAAGGGCTCGCCGAGCCGTGGAGAGGTCCATACCTGGTCATTCCTGCGGCAGAGTTCAATGGAAAGAGCGAAATCCCTATCATCCTAAGCGCGCCGACGGCATGCCGGTTCTACCTGACCCGGGACTTTCGCGACCTCTCAGCCGCCCAGAAAAAAGAATATGACCCGATCCTGCGAGCGGAGTTTGCGCGCGACTGGCGCCGGATGCTCGCACTGTCCGAGAGGGCCTCGCAGGCGTCACCCGATTCAGCACTCGGCCGTTTGGCACGGATGAAGGCCAGGTACGCCCGCTATCAACTGAAATCTGCCGAGAAAGGCTTGTCTGCACGGGCACGCTACCTGTTGGGTCTGTATTGCATGGAAAACGGCTTCTGGGAGGCGGCGGCTCGCGAGTTCGAGGCGGCTACGAAGCTTGACCC
>JBMFPI010000331.1:0-4051 GCA_049969195.1 Armatimonadota bacterium | reverse complement strand
GGTGCTCGACCCTGTGGGAGCGGGGGCAACAAGCCTGCGCACCGAGTCAAGCAGGAGATTGCTCAAAGAGGTCAGGATATCTATCGTGCGAGGAAATGCAGGGGAGGTCGCCGCGCTGGCCGGGATAGCCTCCGAGGTGAGGGGCGTTGAATCGATCTCTGCGGCGGAAGGTCCGGATGAGACCGCCCGGCGGCTGGCCTCGATCTACGGCTGCGCGGCGGCGGTCACCGGGCCGGTGGATGTGGTGTGCGACGGAGCAAAGCTCGCCCGCGTCTCAAACGGGCACCCGATGCTCGGAAAGGTCGTGGGAACCGGATGTATGGCAAGCGCCGTGATAGGTTCATTCGCTGCCGTGCAGCCTGACGCTTTCACGGCCGCGGTCGGCGGGCTGACCGCCTTCGGAATAGCAGGTGAGATAGCCGCCCGCGCATCGGGCGACCGACCAGGCACCTTCCACACGGAGCTTTACAATGCGCTCTATGCGCTGAGTGTGGAAGACGTCCGCTCGCTCGCGCGAGTTGAGATCCTAGAGGTCTGAGCCGCTCGGGGACCGCATCGGGCTCCTCCGGCCACTCCAAGACACGCCGGATAAGAGCTGACCCGGGAAGGCAAGCCGCCCGAATTGCCTAAGTTCGAGGCCGTTGACATAGAGCGCAAAGCGCGCATGTCGCGCAGCTTGGCAGAACCTGCGTGCCGCTTGACGAATCCCGCGGCCTTAGAATAGGATAGGAAAGCTGGCCAGACATGGAGGGTCGCTCAGCGTGGAGACGCAGGCTAAAGAGTCGCAGGGCCGTTTCGTCAGGATTGTGCCGCTGTGGGTGCTGGTTTTCTTCACCGGCTGGTTCGTAATGCAGACCGAGCTGGTCGGGGCACGAACCCTTACGCCGTTCTTCGGCAACTCGATATTCGTCTGGGGTAGCGTGATCGCCGTGTTCCTGCTCGCGCTGGCTGCCGGATACGGCGCCGGGGGGCGAATGACCAGGCGGTATTCCTCCCACTGGGTGCCGACGGCTGTGTTGGTCGGTGCCGGGGTGCTCGTAGGGCTATCGGCGACATATCAGAACGCTCTGAACAACGCTCTGGCCGGGGCCGGAATGGACGCGCGCTGGGGTGCGCTTGTCGCGTCTATCATATTGTACGGTCCACCGATGGTGCTCGCGGGGATGATCGCCCCTTATTCCGTCCATCTAGCCACGTCGGCGCGCGCCGAGGCGGGCAGCCGCGCAGGCACTCTTTATGCCGTATCAACACTGGGCAGCTTCATCGGCAGCCTGGCTACCTCGTTCATACTGATCCCATCTTACTCGCTCAATACGGTGGCGCTGGGCGGCGGCGCGGTAGCTGCAGCAGCAGCGATTGTTACCGGCATTGCGCTCTCGACGCCCGGGAAGGCCGCCGCCTGGCTTAGCATTGTGTTCGCGGCCGTTTGCGTGATCTTGATGACCCACTCGCCGCGCCGATTCGGCACCGCGACGCAAGATGTCTTCCAGCGAACGATGATCGGCGAGAAGCTCAGTGATGCGGCTCCGTCTACGCTCCCGCAGCGCCTCGCCGAGGGTCAGAAAATGGCAGATGCTGAGCGGAGAAAGTATGCCGGTTCGAAAGGTCAGCAGGTCCTTCTCAACATAGAGACCCCATATCAGCGCGTCCAGGTCACCCAGCAGGGCGAACTCAGACTTCTCACGTTCGGCGAAGCCGGGTTCAAGATGCCGCAGACTTCGATGGACCTACGCGACATCACCTATAACTCCACCGAATATAGTGCGCTGCTAATGGCTCCTTTGCTGTATAAGCAGGATATGAGGCGGGCGCTGGTGATTGGCCTGGGAGGCGGCGACGTCGCCCGTCGGATCGAAACCTGTTACCCGGACATAGTAATGGACGTAGTCGAAATCGATCCGGCGGTGGTGCGAATCGCCAAGAAGTATTTCTTCTGGAAGCCCAGCCGCAACGTTACCGCCTACACTATGGACGGCCGCACATTCCTGGGCCTGCATATCGCCAGGCACCGGAAGCCGTACGACTGGATAGTCCTCGACGCGTTCGACGACGACTATGTCCCGTTCCACCTCACAACAGTCGAGTTCTGTTCGGTCCTGAAAAGGGCGCTCTCACCCAACGGCGTGCTCGCGATCAACACCTGGATCCACCACGAGCTCTACGGCTATCAGGCGCGGACTGTGCAGGCCGTGTTCGGGCAGGTGGACGCGTACTTCGGGCACCGCTCCGGCAACGTGATCTTGGTGGCGCAGAATAACGCGAGCAGGCCGATGACCCCCGAGCGCGCGCTTGCGGCGCGTAAGAAGATCAAACTGCCGCCCGGGGCCGCCGTCGATCTCAGGTATGTCGCAAGCTGTCTCCTGCCAAAACCCAACTGGAACCCGAGAGGCGATATCCTGACCGATACCTGGGCGCCCGTCGAACGACTTATCGGATCCAGATAGGAGAGCATATGTCATTTATTCCCCAATCAACAATCGATGAGATTGAACGTCGAAAGGAAGTGATCCGTCGTGTGTGGGACTACAAACGCGTGGATCATATCCCGATTGCTATGCGGGTCGCCGCCAACCCGTGGGGGTACACGACCCGCGAGCATTTCCTGGACGCCGAAAAGCAGTTCGCGATCGAGTCCGAGTCGGTGAAGCTCTCGCTCGAGTTAATACCGGACGATTACATTCCCTCGATGCGAGTTGACGTGGGCTGTGTCGTGATCGAGAGCGCTCTCGGGGCGGAGATTGTATTCGGGGACGACCCGAACCAGACCTGCAACGTCAGAGAGCCGATCCTGCACTCCGTTGACGATATCTACAACCTGAAGATGCCTAATCCTCACACGGACGGGCTTGTCCCCGAGGGCCTGCGCCGAATCAAGCTCTTCACGGAGCGCACCGACGGCCAGGTATACGTATCGTGCCTGGACATGGGCGGCGCTATGAACGTCGCCTTTACGCTGCTCGGAGGGGTGCAGTTCTACATGACGGCCTACGATCACCCCGAAGCGCTCGATCATCTGTCCAGTCTGATCACAGACTGTTTCATCCTTTTCGCTGAGGAATGCATCAAGGCGGCGGGCGGAATCGAGCATGTCACATCGACGGACTTTCCCTACATCTGGCAGCCGGAAGGCCGCAAGGGACACTGTTCGGATGACATCAGCGCCCAGTTCTCTCCCGATTTCTTCAACCGATTCAGCAAGCCGCATAACAACCGCATTTTCGCGCGGTTCGGCGGAGGAATGCTGCATAATTGCGGCCCTAACCCCTGCGCGGGCGAGTACTTGTCGCACGATCCTCCGATCAAGGCGGTTGATCTCGCCTACGAGTACTCAAAGAACGACCTGCCGGCTTTCAAAGAGGCGTTCGCGGGCAAAGGGATTATCTACTTCAACATGCCTGCGGACCCGGCCGAGTATCGCCGCATAATGGAAGCACTTGCGCCGGATGTGATCGCAATCCCCGAGGTTGCCGTCTCGCCGGACCAGGACGTGAAAGGCATCTACCAGGCGTTCCTGGAAGTCTCCAGGGAGTATGCGAGTCGAATGAACTGGCGCTGAGCCACACCCCGGCGCCAGCGGTTCTAGAGGTTGTTGTGATAGAACGCGCCTATCGCAACAGCCCTAGCGTCTATTCCACGCGGTACCGGAATTCCTTGCCGTCGGTCTTACAGACAAAAACCCATCCGAATGTGCCGTCTTCAGCGACGAACACCTGATATCCGTTGCGCTCTCCAGGGCGAGCGTGGTCGATCAGGGTTTTCGAGTCCCCGCTTAGGCGGTAGATTCGCTGGCAGACGTAGTCTTTTGCGCCCTCTACGATGATCGGGATCACGTCGAACCCGCCGACAACTGCGAACTCCGCTGCACCGCTTTCGTCGAGTCGAATTCGAGTCGGGAAATCGGCGAGTTTGGTCCCTGCGGTCACAGCGGTGACCTTGGGCGCGTTGAGGCCGAAATCGAACGCGGCCTTTTGGGCGGGCTAGGAGTCCGTCCGAGTATTCCACCGGGCACAGATAAGAATAAAGTCAAGTTTGTTGAGTCAGACAGGCATGG
>JBMFPI010000330.1:0-4078 GCA_049969195.1 Armatimonadota bacterium | reverse complement strand
CCCTCTCCCGTGAAGGGAGAGGGAGTTGAGGGCGGCGCGTTGGGCGGGGTGGTTCAACACAGCGCACACGAACCGCAGGCAAATCGGATTAGTAGAGAGCCTCTATCTTCACCTTGCCCGTCAGGCTGGAAATGTCGATGTCTCCCTTTTGGGCATCAAACTTCGTGTGCTGCGTCCCGTTGACGGTGACCGATTTGATCGGGAGCTTCTCAGGATGCCGGATGCGCACCAGTATCCTCGCCGGTTGGCTCCGAAGACCCAGGTCAGCCTCGGCGGTTATCCTGCCCGACGCGGCGGCGGAAATATACCTGATGCCCACTTCGCCGTACCTAGTGCCGACTTTCTCGACATAGATATCACGACCATCTGAGAACCAGTCCCTCGGTATCGCTCTCCCGAAATGCAGGGTGCCGTCGCGCGTGACGTAGACGAACATGTACCTGAGCCACTTGACCGCGTTCGCCTGATCGCTTGTCTTGAAGTGTGCCGAGTTGGAAAAGCCTAGGTACGGAGACGGATGCTCGACCATCGCGTTGATCTCCTCGCGATAACAAGCGGCCCAGGCGTTGAAGAACATCCAGATGTAGATCTCCGGCTCGTCGCGGTCCAGGTGCGGCATTAACCCGGCCAACAGGTTGGGCTGGTTAGAGAAGCCGCCGTAGTCCCACCAATTCAACTGCGGCGCGGGGAAAGGATAGCCCCAGAGCGGGCCCATGTAGCGATTATCCTGGAAATCATCGAGGATCCAACCTGCCTGTTTGCTGTTCGGGTCGTAGAGTCCGGAGATCAATAGATAGACCGACCCCTCCAGGACCTCCCTGATCCAGCCTACGTCGCGCCCTCGGCGATAGAGTCGGCTTGGGTAGTTCGGGACCCATCGGCCGTCCCGAAGCCTGACCAGCGGAGCGTGCTGTCGGCTGATCTCGAACCCGCGAATCAGGCATTCCTTGAAATCATCGGCCTCGGCACGAACGCGCGCGGCTTCGGGGTGTTTGACGGCTTCCAGGGCACGGGCCGATGCGTCGACGCCGCGCCACGTCAGGCAGTTGGTGGAAAGCCAGTAGAAGTAATCGTCCACGTCCTCCAACGCGCCAGCGGCGAACCAGCCTCGTTCCCACCCGCGTGAGTGTGGCAGTTCTCCCATAGTAGTTTTCCTCTGCCGCGCAACCCAATCGACGCCCTTAACGACCTGGTCGGCTATGCTCCTGTACCACGCGTCGTCGCCGGTCATGAAGTAGTGCTCGGCCAGGTTCCAGAGGACCCAACCATGGTGTTGATCGTACGAATCTCCGCCCTCGAAGCCTCCGCTTCCGAAAAAGACCCCGTCACAGTCGGTGAAGTTTCCTCTAAGAGCTTTCGTGCCCTGATACTTGAGCCAGACGGCCAGCCGCCGACGAGCTTCTTCGTGCAGGCCGCGCTGGTCCAGCTCCTCGATGATCATGCACGACTCGTTGCAGTAGTTGGCATAGGTGGACGTTCCCACTGAGGTGTTGATCAGATCCGGTTCGGCGGGCATACGGAAGTCGGTAATGTCCACGTGGGCAAGATGGGATTTGTAGAGGGCATCCAGATTGGGTTCGGGAGTATGGAGCTGTGCGCCCCTGCGGCACTCCTCGCGCCAGAACGCCGCGACAGCTTCATAGCTCGAGTCGAAATCGAGCCTGGACAACGCCACCAGCTCCTCAGGCCTGTCGAGTGCGATCTGAGGGATCTTCAGCAAGACTTCACACGACTCGCCCGGACGAAGTTCTTTGCTCAGCACCACAACATCCCCGAGCTCGGCCGGCTTCATCGTCGTCCTGACAGTGCACCGGAGCACGTCCTCGTCGTGCCAGCGACTCAAAATCGAGAACTCGCCGTTTTCAGGTTCCGTGCAGGTTAGCCTGTCGCGAGGGCTCAAAGGGACCCCGTCATCGCTTTGATTCGGCCGCAGAGGAAGCCGGTTGCGCGACTTGCCAGACTTGCTCGAGTAGCTGATCGGGAGCTCGGCGGTTATCGGCCGATCGCCTTTGTTTGTAAACCGGAAGCGAGCAAGACCAATTATGGTGTCGTCGCCGACAAGGGGATCCGTAATTTTCTTTTCGAGGGGCACCGCAAGCGTCTTCTGCTCGACGACCAGATCGGCGCGCATCTTGTGGATGTTGTAGACCAGCACGGGCGGCGGGTCCGGGAAGCGCCCAACCGAGATCCATTTTTCCAGGCCGAAGAAGAACCGGCCGGCATGATCGTTCTTGTATCGACCGGCGTCTTTGCCCTTGAGCACTTCGGCATCCGTGTTTCGGACCAGCACGATATCCCCGTTCGGCTCGATCCAGAACCTCTGCCAGGCGTGCTTGCAGCCCACACTGTAGGCGACCGGATGAGGTCTGGGCTGCCCGTTAAACGGCCCGCCGAAGCTCTGCTCGGGATCCCGGCGCGGGATAAGTCGGTTCAGGTTTTGGTTTTCGGCATTGCGCTGCCTGTACTGTTCGAACGTAGTCGGGTCTCCGGCGACGGTGATGTAGACTGCCTGATCCTCGAACCAGATTGGGCCCTCGTTCTTAAGCGATTCCAGAGAAATGGTGAACATATCATCGTCTGCCTGGAAACTGACGAGACCCTCGTCGTTCGAGAAGATATGAGCGGGGTCCATGTGCCGCAGGTCGACGCGGAAGGAGCGGCCGGAGCCCGGCTCAAGGGTAACCACGTTGTCGTGCACGGTTACCCCCGACTCCGGGATCACAGCCATTATCTCGGCGTTATACGCGGAAAGGTGAAGTCTGTGAGTCGGCGTAGGCGAACCCGCATCCAGAGTCACCCGGATTGAGGAAACGGCCGGCGTCGAACGCGTGTAGATCTCGATCCTTTGGATCTCGGCCTCGCCCACGGGTTCGACCCTGACACCGAGCGTGCGGCGGAATGCAACGTCGTAATCCAGATCGGGAAACTCCGCCTTGAGCCCCTTGAATCTGATCTGGACGGTTCTGTCGTGGAGGCGGTCTGTGATGATCTCCGCGGGCTTCCAGGCGGCATTGAACCAGTCGTCGATGTCCCACCAGCCCAGCGCATGGGCCTTCGAATACGGGTCGACGGTCTCTATGCGCATGTTCGGCCAGGTTTTCTGAAGGTACGAAAGCGCCGTGTTTTCGGGTGCCGTCCCCGCGAACGTAACGACCACGCGCTCAATCTCGCGCGGGTCCTCGAAGCGGATTTCATTGGCCGGGGTGTTCGGCAAAGCGAACGGGCGGATGTTCAAAGGTGTCAGGTTCTCTGCAGTCACTGTGTTAGCTCCTGTCAACGTTATTGCAATGGTCAGAAATAGAATTTGGTGAAACTGAAATTGCCGGCCGGCAGGCGGCTGCGCAAGCGAGATTCTCCTCCTGAGGTTGTTGCGGTAGAACGCCCTTATCGCAGTGCTCCTACATAAACCCCGCGTCGCGCAGCAGATCCTCCGTCACGCCGCCGGATCCGCCCCGCCCGGCCAGCAACTTCTCGACATACTTGGCGATGATGTCAACCTCCAGGTTCACCCGGTCCCCAGGGCGCCTTCGGCCCAGGGTCGTCACCTGCATTGTGTGGGGGATCACCGCGACGGCGAACCCCGTCCGATCTACTGAAGCCACCGTCAGGCTTATCCCATCAACCGCGATAGAGCCTTTCTCGACCACGTATCGCAGGATCCCAGACGGCGCGGCGATTCGAATCTCCGCCGATTCGCCGAGCTGCCTGACGGATTCGACGGTCCCGACCCCGTCAATATGCCCCTGGACAAAGTGTCCGCCTATCGTCCCGCCGGCGCGCAGGCTCGATTCTAGGTTGACCGTGTCGCCCGGGCGCACGTGGGCGAGCGTGCTTCTCGCCAGAGTTTCGGGAACGGCGTCGAATGCCAGCTCGCCTTCGCCGATCCGGGTTACGGTCAGACACACGCCGCTTACGGAGACGCTGTCACCCACTTCCACGTTTTGGGCCACCCGGCTAGACGCAACGACCAGTTTCGTAACCCCGCCCGGAACGAGCGACTTGACTGTCCCGATCTCCTCTATCAGGCCGGTGAACATCGCCTCACCCTGATCATCGATCAATGCCTAGAGAAAACGAC
>JBMFPI010000329.1:2827-4087 GCA_049969195.1 Armatimonadota bacterium | reverse complement strand
CGCACATACTTGGCAAACACTCCGCCTACCGCCGCACTGCCACGCAAGAGTTTTTCCTTATGCCGTTGCGGCGTGAAATGAACCACCTTGGCTTTGATGTAATCAAGGTCCTTAAGCATCCAAAGGGTTGCAAGCGGGATGATGATGATCCACATCAGCCTCGACAGCACGGCGGTCAGCGTTCCGGCCAGGAAAGACAGGCTGCCCGAGGCAGCCCGCTCGATCTGCGCGGAGAAGCGGCTGGCCATCTCGCCGGCAGTGGCGGGTAAGTGCAGTCTCTTGAGTGTCGGCCCGAAGTGCTCAAATGTGCGGTTAACGGCACGCACGGCGCGCCTAGTGTAGTCCGGCAAGCTGGCGGCGAGCTGTCCAGCCTGGTCAGCCAGTCTTGGGGCTATCAGAAACCCCGACAGAAGGAACAGGATAATGAACCCCAGCCCCACAACGGCAACGCCGAGTCCGCGTGCCAGGCCGCGCTTGCCAAGCCAATCTACGAGCGGGTCCAGTAGGAGCGCGAACACCAGAGCAATCGCGAACGGCACCAGGACCTCAATGATCGGTGCCAGCACCGGACCATACAGTTCCAGGACAAGGTAGAGCCCCGCAGCAAGCGCTACCAGCAGCGCGGCCGCGGTAATCACTCGGGGATATCGGCCGTTTTCCATGGTGAGCCTGCTATCCGTCCGTTCTCCAGCGAACCCGAGGCTGTTGCGCCCCAATGCTTCTATCGCGGCAAACCTCGGCCTCGATTTTGCAGAAACCTAGCGCAGGAGTCGGCTGTATTATGACCAGACCGTCGGGATGGGTGCGTTTGCGCTCTATTGAAACCATCACATTATAACACGCATACCCGCGTCATTTCGGGCGGGACGACGAGGCGCATGAGTTCAGTCTTGCAGGTGCATACGTCCGGGATTACCCTCAACCTGAACCCGATTCTCGGTACATCTCTGCGGTATGGGGATTTCGAACTGATCCTCTGGGCGCATTGCCCGCGCTGCCATGTCGTGCCTCGGATGCGGCCACACGCGGGCTCCCCTCGCGTGGCGGCCCGGCCTCAGCTACCTAAGCTAGCCATAGTGATGCGGGAATAGAAGTCAGTACGCTATGTCGGGTCGGTCGCCCTGGCCCTGGCGGAACCGAAACTCCCTCTCCCTCGACGGCAAAGGGTCGGGGTGGGGTGATAATCATGACGGATCCTGAATCGAGTTCAGGATGTCGGCTTCACGGTTGTTTGCGCCCGCAAAACTGAACTGAAACGTT
>JBMFPI010000329.1:0-2817 GCA_049969195.1 Armatimonadota bacterium | reverse complement strand
AATGGGCCAAAAACACCGGCTTTGCGTTCCACCGCAGTAGCCCCGAAAAGGGGCGCATATCTGCCTTGGGTTCGCGGCTATCCCGAAGATTCGCCGAGCGCGGTCGGGAGCCTGTGCTCGAAGAGGTCGATAAGATAAATCAGCGCGCGCGGCAGATGAAACGGATCTTTAACCGGCAACCCCGCGCTGGCTGTGGGGTTGCCGAATCTATCCAGCCACTGTTTCCACTCGCCCGTTGGGACGGGGTAGTGCGAGAACGCGTAGTCGCGAACGCGCTCGTGCCACTCAATGCACCAGGGCTCCCGCGTATGAAGATAAGCGAAAGCGGTTGCTACGAGCGCCTCGACCTGTACCCACCAAGGCTTACACTTAGGCTTCTGCCATGCGACCGGTTCTCTGTTGTCCACACCCAAAGCCAGCCTGATCCCGCCGTAGACCCAATCCCATCCAAGCTCCAGATAGCGTTTGATAAGACGGCAGCATTCAGGGATTCGGCTAGAGTCGCCGCTTTCTTCGAATATCGATATCAGGAACCACATCGCCTCGATGACGTGTCCGGGGATTGTGACCCGGCCTTCCGGCGAATCCACCCTGCCGCCGTCTATTCGCATAAACTCCATCACAACATCTTGCTCCGGCGCGTAGAACCCAGGCAACAGTTCGTGTGCGAGCCTGAGCCCGGCATCCGAGATATCTTTCCTGCGCAGCGCGCTTCCGGCGTTCCAGAAGAAGAACGAAAAGATCATCGGTATGCCGAGCGTCTTTACGCCGGGAGCAAGCGTGTACGGCGCGATGCCATAACTTCCCGGCCTATTGAGTCGCTCGAGCACGTTCTCAACAGTTTCGGCGACCAGCCTTGCCGCGCGCTCGCAGCCGGTAGCCCGGTAGTACTCCGCCATGCCGTTAAGGACAAACCCGTCGACGTAGATACTGGTGACCCGCTCGAGCACGTTGCCGTCACCGTCCAGCCGATACATCCAGCGGCCTTGCTCGTCTCGGCCGTGCGCGAACAGATACCCTGCTATCCCGTGCGCGACGCGCAGCCATTCCCTACGCGCTTCGATTCGGTTGACGAGCGCGGAGAACGTCCACAGCGCTCTGCCCTGCGACCACAAGTATCGATCGCGTGAAAGCACGTTTCCGGAGTCGTCGATGCAATTGTTGATCGCACCGTCTACCGGATCGATCGCGTGCCTTGTCCAAAACGGGATCACGTCCTCCAGCAGGGTTTTGCGGTAGAGCGCGGCTAAGTGTCTGAAAGACGCGTTGTTCATATGCAATGGCTTATTCGCCTGCAAGGCAAGTAATTCATCCGGGGAGATTGGCGAAATGGATTATGGCTTGAGAGATAAGGTGGCAGTCGTCGTGGGCGGGGGAGGTGCGATCGCCGGCGAGATCGCCAGTCAACTCGCCGCGGAGGGAGCCTGTGTAGCGGTTTGGGACGTCAGCGCCGACGCAGCGGCCGGAAATGCAGATGCTATCTGCGGCGCGGGTGGACGATCACTCGCCGCCGAATGCGATGCTGCCGACCCCAGCTCGGTTGCTCGTGCGCTTGATGCAACGGTGGCCAGGTTTGGCACGGTCGATATCCTGGTGAACGGGGCGGGTGGATCCAGTCCGTCGTGTGCGACTTCGGACGAGCGAAAGTTCTTCGACATTGGCCTGGATGCGCTGAACGACATGTGGTCTGCCAACTATCTGACAGCCGTCGTGCCGTCGCAGGCCGTCGGACGTGTGTTTGCCGAAAAGGGACGGGGGGTGATACTGAACATATCCTCTGTGGCCGGCGAACTGCCGTTGACGCGGGTAGTGGGGTATTCGAACTCCAAGGCGGCGGTATCCAGCTTCACCCGCTGGCTTGCGGTTTACATGGCGACTACCTGCTCACCCCGGATACGGGTGAACGCGCTCGCACCGGGGTTTGTCCTCACGGAGTTGAATCGATTCCTGCTCGTAGACCAGGCGACGGGACAGCCTACACAGCGTGGTCATACGATTATCTCCCAGGTTCCTATGCGCCGATACGGAGAGCCTGCGGAGATTGCTGCGGTGGCGCTGTTTCTGGTCTCCGATCTGGCCTCATTCATAACGGGCGCCGTGATCCCCGTGGACGGCGGGTTTACGGCCTTTGCGGGTGTTTGAGGCTGTTACGATAGAACGCAAACCCGGCGTTTTCGGGGGATGCGACCCTCCTCAATTAAGCAGGAGGACCGCCGAAAACGGGCCTATCGCAACGCCCTGCCGTAAGATCCTCATCCACGATTGCCCCGGCAGCCGTGTTAGTGGGCCTGATGGTAAGGCCTGATCGCCCGGCTGCCACGTCGTCACGCTCAGCCGCCTTCGGAAGGAAAGCGCATAACCCGCGTTCAAGTATGGATTGCAATTTGATGCCGTGAGAAAGGAGTAGCGACATGCCCAAACGGATAATACTCGGGGTTCATATTTCGAGCCGCGTCGAACACGTGCCGGATGTTCAGAAGGTGCTTACGGAATACGGCTGTCATATCAAGACTCGTCTCGGTCTGCACGACGTGAACAACTCGGTTTGTTCGCCGAACGGCCTGTTAATCCTGGAGACCTGCGGCGAGGAAGCCGGTATTGCCGAGATGAAAAAGAAGCTGGGTGCCATACCGGGCGTGACCGTGAAGGAGATGGTCTTCGAGGAGTAAGCACATGCGTCGGATTGCGCGGGTTTCGGCCCGGCTGAGCGCACCCTGAAATGAGGTTGTCGCGATAGGACCGTAAGCGTCAAACCGCCCCCACCTTGACAGAAGCTACGATGGCGCGACTTGGTCAAGCGGCAGTGTAGGATGGGAT
>JBMFPI010000328.1:0-4105 GCA_049969195.1 Armatimonadota bacterium | reverse complement strand
CAGATATTCGAGCAGATCGAGCCGTTTGCCGGATATGCTTTCAACAAGGCTCACGCGGTCTGCTATGCGTTCGTTGCGTATCGCACCGCCTACATGAAGGCCAATTACCCCGTGGAGTATTACGCCGCCCTGCTCTCGGCCAACATGGACGACAAGGAGAAGCTGGCCGCGTACCTCGACGACTGCAAACGGCTCGGCATCAGGGTGCTGCCGCCCGACGTGAACTACAGCACGGCGCGGTTCGAGGTGTCGGCATTGGCCGCCTCACGCGCAGGCAATGATCCCCAGTCATCCGATTTGCAGGCCGCGGACGGAGCTGATTCCGCGGTTGTGTCAGGAGAAGCTACCGGCGGGCTGCATCGTGCCGAGGAGAGGGTTCTGGGTGAGATTCGCTTCGGGTTGGCCGCGATCAAGGGCTGCGGCCGCGGGGCGATCGAGGCGATGGTTGCCGAGAGGGAGCGGGGCGGCCCGTTCACGGATCTCTTCGACTTCTGCGCTCGATGCCAGGAAAGCGCCGGGATGAACAGGGCGGCGGTGGAGGCGCTGATCAAAGTCGGGGCGTTTTCTTCAATCGAGCCGAACCGCGCGCGCCTGGAGGCTATGCTGCCCGATGCGATGGCCGCGGCTTCCGCCAGACTGCGTGATCAGAAAAGTGGGCAGGCAGGGCTGTTCGGGGGGGCGGATGAGGAGACGTATAAGCCAAATCTGTCCAAGTATGACCACGTGTGCGAGTATCCGCGCGAGCAGATACTCGCTATGGAAAAAGAGCTCGTCGGTGTGTACCTCTCGGGTCACCCGCTGGAGAGCGTGCGGAGGACATTGGAACGAAAGTGCACGGCCAACGCCCTGACGCTGGGCGATCTGGAAAACGAGCAGGAATGCACCGTCGGCGGCATCATCACCGAAATCCGCTACCGCCAGACTCGCCGGAATGAGCGTATGGCGTCGATTCGGCTCGAGGACCTGCACGGCTCAATCCCGGTTACGTTCTTCCCCGCCGCTTTCAAGGCTTCCGCTCAGCACATCGCCAAGGATCGCATCGTGCTTATCAAGGGGAAAGCGAGCCATCGGGAAAGAATTGCGACCGATGAGGAGAACCCCGTAGTTGAGGTCGAAATCCTGGCGGAGTCGGTCACACCAGTCAAGAACGGCAGCTCGGCCGAGAACGGCAACGGGGCGCGGTCGGTGCACATCAGAATCGACGGGGAAAGTTGCCCAAACCTGGAGATCCTCAAGAGCCTGATCGAGTCGCACCCCGGCGAAAGCCCGGTGTACCTGCATGTTTGCCGGTGCGGCACAAGGCACCGGATCGCAACCGCGTATAAGGTGAACGCGTCCCCAAGGTTCGTCGCCGAGGTCGAGAGCCTCTTGGGAAGGGATGTGGTGAGGCTTGGGTGAGGCCGAGTTCTAGGACTGCGGAGGCGACGCTCGGCAGGGGTTTCCCGATCGCGCGGCTGTTGCGTTTTTGACGGCGTTTTGCGCCGGCAAGATGTCGGCGAGAACTATGGGCCGGGGTAGCATACCCCGGCCCGTCACATTTCACCCTCACCCCGGCCCTATCCCGTCGAGGGAATCGATGCATGGGCCTGGTCCCCGCCACTGTGAATGAAAGTGTGGGTTATGCGCTATACTGGAGGCGCCACGGTCGCCGAGGTCGTTTACCCTCTGGTGCTCTCGAAGCTCGCTTAGGAAGAGCTAAACAAAGAACATACCGTCTGTCAATACAAAAAGCGACTTGAGTCATGCGCGCTCATAGTCGAGGTCCGAGAAGCCCACGCAGCGTGACAGGTTCTACTTTCGAAAAAGCTTGTCGCAACAGCCTGACCACAGACTGCACTTGATCGTTGACTGGTATCAGAGTATAATGCGTCTGTTGCCGGCTGGAGGTGGGCTGCAGATGAAATGGAAACCAGGGTTCGCTGTAATTCTCGTGCTTCTGACTGCCGCGGCGGTGCGCTGCGGCGCAGCAGAGACGGCAGGTGCCGCACGTGGTCTTATTCCACCGCCTGCGATCTCTGTGCCCTACGGCGGCAAGGTGGTCACCGAGATCAACTTTAGCGACAAAGACTTGCTGGGTGTGATCAAGCAGATCATCCCTGCAATCGGCGAGGTGATCGGCACGGTTTTGCCGATGGCGGCCGGGGCCGCGAAAGGGCCGGTAAGCGAGAAGGCCGTAGCTTTTCTGAGCCGGATCGACTTCAAAGGACTCGCGGATGCGATCAGCGGTATCACGAACTTCCGGATGCTTGTGGTAAAATACCGAGCGACCATCAAGCCACCCGAGCTGACTGCGCAGTTGGACTCGGGCGTAGCCAAGCTGGGCCAGTTCAGTCGGGTCTTGAGTGATGTGTCAAGGGCGCCCGGCGTGCTGGCGCTTTATGCTCAAGCAGACGGTGGCGGCTACGTTGGATACGCGTTCGATCCGACCGCGCGAAGCCTTTATGCGTTCCGGATTATCGGCAACGCCGACTACGGAAAGCTCACCAAGTGGATAACGGACGCGGCTATGCTGGCAGTCGACGCGGCGACCTCTGCGCCGGCCCCTGAGCCTGAAAAAGCCAAGACCGAGCCATCCTCAAATGCCGAGTCAACGTTCGGGCCGGCGCCGGAAAAATAAGCGGGTCCAGGCTGTTGCGATGGCTGCGTTTCCGGCGATTCTCTGGCATAGTTGAGGAGTGTCGAACCGCCTAAAACGCCGGGTTTGCGTCCTGTCGCAGCAACCTCGGCCAGAAGACTGGCGGGTAGCAATTGTGCACAGGTGGTGTTCTCCGGATTGGGGCGCCATTGAGCACGGCCGGCAGATTCGTCAAGAAAAACTCACCAGTTTCCTGGGCAGGTCACGTGTGCGGAATAGTTGGCTACATCGGGGACAAAGAGGCGTGTCCCATCCTCATTGAAGGTCTCAGACGCCTCGAATATCGGGGCTATGACTCCGCAGGTATCGCGGTCCTCAACGACGGAGCGGTAGACGTTCGCAAGAGCGTAGGCAAGCTGAAGGCGCTCGAGTCATGCATCGCGGGCAATCCTCCCGCGGGATCGGTGGGCATAGGTCACACCAGGTGGGCTACGCACGGCCGGCCTTCAGATGAGAACGCTCATCCTCATTCAGATTGCACAGGCCGCATCACGGTCGTCCACAACGGCATCATCGAAAACTACATGCAGCTCAAGTCGCGGCTGATCGAGCAAGGCCACAAGTTCACGTCCGAGACCGACACAGAAGTCGCTGCGCACCTGATAGAGCGCCATTACGACGGCGATCTCGCGGACGCGGTCAGGAGGGCTGCACGCGAACTTGAGGGCTCCTTTGCGCTGGTCGTCATCGCTCGCGACGATCCCGACCGCATAGTGGCTGCCCGCCGCCACAGTCCTCTGGTGATCGGACTGGGTGATAACCAATGCTTCCTGGCCTCGGACGTGTCGGCGTTTCTGAAGCACACCCGCCGGGTCATATACGTCGACGACGACAACGTTGCCGTGGTCACTAGGAACGGTGCGCAGCTTCTGGATCTTGAAGGAAAGCCGGTTACGAAAGAGCCCTCCACAGTGGATTGGGACGCCGCGATGGCGGAGCGCGGCGGCTACGACCACTTCATGCTCAAGGAAATCCACGAACAGCCGCGGGCGCTACGCGAGACGATGCGGGGCAGGCTTAATCCGGACCTCGACCGGGTTGAGTTGCCGGGGATCAATCTTACCGACGAAGACATCCGCCAAATCGACCGCATCGTGATGATAGCCTGTGGGACCGCATACCACGCTTCTATCGCCGGCAAATACGCGATTGAGGAACTCTGCCGAATACCGGTCGAGGTTGATGTGGCAAGCGAGCTGCGCTACCGCGACCCGATCATCAACGATCGCACTCTGGCGATAGTAATCAGTCAGTCCGGCGAGACAATCGATACTATCGTCGGCCTGCGCGAGGCGAAGCACAAGGGCGCGAAGGTGGTTGCGATCACCAACGTGGTGGGCAGCATGGCCGCGCGCGAGTCCGACGGCGTGCTATACACCTACGCCGGCCCGGAGATCGCCGTCGCCAGCACGAAAGCATACACTACCCAGTTGATGATGCTTTATCTGATCGCGTTGTATCTGGCGCAGG
>JBMFPI010000327.1:0-4108 GCA_049969195.1 Armatimonadota bacterium | reverse complement strand
CTCAGGTGTGTCGGACGCGGCAGACAAGATAGTGCGCGCTCACGTCGGGTTAGCTACAGACCAGTTCGCTGTCTCCGGCGCGTCGCCAGGCCAACCATTCCGATAAGCCCGGCGGAGAACGCTATCAGCGACCCGGGCTCCGGCACATACGTGTACTTCACAACGGCTCCGGCAGCCGCGTTGGTCATATAATACGATGCTATGTTGCCGCTGCCTGTCGTCTGAGAAGTAGCCTTCGCGAGAACCGTGAAGTCCACAGTCCCGGTCCCGATCCAGTCCGTGAACGGCCCTGCTGGAGTGTAGACGCTGCTCTTGGTGTCGGCAAAGCCCGTATAGACGGCGCCTGAAGTCCCCGCCCAGTCGAGTTGTCCGTCATAGGCGGCTAAGGACTTGGTTTCCGCATGGCTGGGATTCAACGTCATAACCAGCGTCGATCCGCGCCTGAACTCGGTGACTGCGCTCAAGAGCAGGTCTACGCTGGACGGATCGTCGGCAAGATTCTCGACGCCTACCGTACCGCTGACGGCCGAGTAAAAGGTCACCTCGACCGCAGTCAGGATCCCGAGTGACGGGTTAAACTGCGGCAGTGAGATTACCTTCCCACTCCAGTCCGTCTTGGTCGGAGCAATCTGCCAGCTCGGCGGATTAAGCGGGTCGAACGGGTCGGGATACTGCACCGTGAATGCCGCGGCTGCAGCCGACAACACCAGTGTCACGCCCACCAGAACTAGCGCTAGACGCATGTCGCTTTCCCCCTTTACCCCCGGTATTTACGATGCCCGCCAACTCGCTGGGGTCCGCAAGTAGTTGGCCGGCACGATGAATGCTATCGGGATGTGCTGCAATTATCGTGCCAATCAGGGGGTGGGAAGAGCACACGTGCAAATTACTCTTAGGGGGTCTGTGTTAAGTCGCCGAGTGTTCAGGCTGCTGCGATAAGCGCGTCTTGGGCGATTCTCCCGATTAATTCAGGAGCCTCCAACCGCCGAATACGCCGGATTCGCGGCCTACCGCAACAACCCTACTCTGCGGCGTATCTCCCTAGCGGCAATCACGCCGGATGCGGACGACTGCACCAGTCCGCGGGTTATCCCCGCGCCGTCGCCGACAGCGAACAGATTGCGGATGCGGGTCTCCAGAGTGGGGGAAAGGTCGGGGCGAGAGGAATAGAACTTTACTTCGACCCCATAGAGCAGCGTATGCGGGCCGGCAACTCCAGGGGCGAGGCGGTCCATCGCGTACAGCATCTCCAGGATGCCGCACAGGTGCCTGTAGGGGAGCACAAAGCTCAGGTCGCCGGGGACAGCCTCAGCGAGAGTCGGGACCGTAAGGCCTCGCTCGATCCTAGCTGCAGTGCTTCTCCGACCGGACTCGAGGTCGCCAAGCCTTTGGACGATCACGCCTTCGGAAAGCAGGTTTGCCAGGCTCGCGACATAGCGCCCGTAGGTGATCGGCTCGTGGAACGGCTCGGTGAACGACGTCGAGACCAGCAGGGCGAAGTTGGTGTTCGGGGTCTTCTTCTTTGCGTAGCTGTGGCCGTTCACGCTCAGGACGCCGTTGTGCTTCTCGACTACGACCTCGCCGTTCGGACATACGCAGAACGAGCGCACTTTGTCGTCGAACGATCTGGTATAGTAGACGAGCTTCGGCTCGTAGACGACGTCGGTTAGTGCCTGTACCACGGCAGCCGGCACCTCGACGCGCACGCCTATGTCAACCGGGTTTGTGGCCAGGCCGAGCTTCAGCCGCGTCGCTTCGCGAGTCAGCCAGTCTGAGCCTATCCTTCCCGGGGCCACGATAACGTAGTCCGCCTCGATTCTCTCGCCGGAGGCGGTTTCCACACCGCATACGCTTCCGGGCGCACTTCCTGCTGCGGGGGTATCCGACGTGCCTTCCACATCGACGGACTCGGACTCGCAGACCAGCACGTGCTCGATGGCGGTGTCCATACGGACATCAACCTTTTCCTTGAGGGCATCGCGCATCTGGGTGAGGACGGTCGGGCACATTTCCGTGCCCAGGTGTCTGACCTCTGAGTGAATCAGCTTGAGGCCCGCGAGCTGAGCCCTGTGCTCGATGTCGGCGACGGCGTCCTGGTCCGTGCCGTAGACCTTCAGCGGCCCGCTGTATTCGAGCCACATTCGGTCGACCTCGTGCAGCAGCTCGCGCAGTTCGCCCTCGGACAGCAGCGTGTTGAGCTGACCGCCGACCTCGGGCGAGAGCGTCAGCTTGCCGTCGGAGAAAGCGCCGGCTCCGCCCCAGCCCGAGAGAAGCCCCGACTTGCGGTCGCGCCGGTCGATGTCCGGCCCGCGGTCAATGATGAGCGTGCGGATGCCGTTCGCCCTCGCCAGTTCCAGCGCGGCAAATATCCCGGCAGGACCCGCGCCGACTATGATTACGTCATATCGCATATCAACCCGGCCATAAGACAGATGTCCACTGTTGCCGTGCAGGCTGTCGCGATGGGCGCACCTTCGGCGATTCTCCTGCTTAATCGAGGAGCGTCGAATCGCCGAAAACCCCGGGTTTGCGCGCTATCGCAGTAACCCGGTTACTTTCAGGTCGTCCCCTCGACTCTGGTCTTGATCGCCGCAAGTATATTATCGACATTCTCCTTCATCTTCTTCGCCACTATACCCTTGATAAGTGGGCCGACAAGGGGAATGTCGTACTCGAAGTCGATTTCAGAGTCGAAGCGGGTGCGCCCGCCGAGGTCGGTGAAGGTCCATCTACCGGAGTAGCGGGAATAGTCACCTTTGACGAGCTTGAACGTGCAGGTGTGGGCATCATCGTCCCAGATGTCCTCCTCGGTCCACCTCACCGTGGTCCGAAACTCCTTGACGATGCCGACCCACTCAGTGACAGTTCGCCTGCCGTCGTCGCTGCGCTCGAGCACGGTTACACTCTTGACATCCGGCATAAACTCCGGAAACGACTCCACGTCCTTTGCGAGCGCATATACCTTGTCGATGGGGCCGTTGATCTCGACACTGCTTTTAACTTCAGGCATAGCGATATTATACAGCCTTTTGCTTGCAACGATGGCCGGCGCTTTGTTAGGTGTCAGTCCGGTCTTGCAGGCCCAAGCGCGCGACGCGGCGTCATCCTGAGCTCGATTCAGGATCGATCCCCGCGGTGCCTGGATGCCGAAACAAGTTCAGCGTGACGTGATTCCCGCGGAACTGAACCGTCTTGCCTGCCGCTGTTGCTTCAGGCGCGTTTTCGACGATTCTCCTGCTTAATCGAGGAGCGTCGAATCGCCGAAAACGCTGGGTTTGCCTTCTATCGCAGGCTCCCCTTTACTCGAACCGATCCGGCGGAATGAGGTCGCCATATTTCTCCCGGGCCTGCAGAAGGCGTTGGCGCTGAGCATCCAGGATCTCGAACAGCCTCTCGGGGGCATCGCTTACGTTTTCTCTGTGAAATGCCTCGACCCGGTCGAGCTTTGCCAGGTTCTCCGGGACTCTCAGCGAGAATTGCCTCACGTAATCCTCGCGCGTGTAGTCGGTGCCGAGCACCTCGGCAAACAGTCGCCGCAGGTCTTCGTAAAGCGGGATGTGCCCTGTGGGGATTACGACGCTCCCTGCTTCCCCGTGCACGCGCAACTCAATCCACTTTACCCAGACGTGTTTGTCGCGCACCCCGTTGACAAATCGGCCCTCAGAGTCCCGCAGGAAGTAGTTCACGCCGAAGACAAGAGGCGGCTTGCGCAGCTTCGAGGCGAACTCCAGGTTGTTTCGAACGTATTTTCCCAGGGGAATGGACACGAAGTCCTGTATGCTCATCAGGTTGATCTCCGAGACTCCCTCGGTGCCGATTATGGCGAATGTGGTCTCGGTCTCCAGCGAGGCACCGTAGGCGACAATGCCGTGCTCCCAGTCAAAACCCTGCTGGACAGGCACGTAAGCCCGCGCGTCGCGTCCGCCGTACATGATTGCCCCGACCTCGACCCCCTGAGGGTTGTCAAGCTCCGGATCGCAGTTGCGCAGGGCCTTCAACGCCACTGCATACCGTGCGTTCTTATGAGCGTACGGTATGGGGTTCCCATCGGCATCTTTCTTGCCTTCGAACCAGTGTCCAGTGTAGTTTTCACCTTCTGACGGGATCT